>JANQIZ010000097.1 GCA_028281895.1 Dehalococcoidia bacterium | reverse complement strand
AATCCACGAGATAAAGGACATCCCACCGCTCGCAATTGGAGTGATGGGCTCAGCTGGCGGCAGCGTGGAAGATTCAACGCGTAGCACGGTCCATCAGCTTGGCCGTGAGATCGGCCGAAAAGGCTACGTCCTTGTCACAGGCGTCGCACCCGGACTTCCGCATGACGCGGTGCTCGGCGCAAAGTCTGAGGGCGGTCTCGTGATCGGGATCTCACCTGCGCTGAACTTCAAAGAACATGTGGATCGATACAGATCACCGACCCGTGGTTACGACCTGATCGTGTACACGGGCTCAGGCCTGATGGGCCGCGAGATCGAGAACATCCGCAGTTGCGATGCGGTCGTGATTGCTGGTGGTCGATCCGGAACGCTTGGTGAATTTGCGATCGCCTATGACGAAGCAAAGGTCATCGGTGTACTCACCGGCACAGGTGGCATAGCCGACCATATCGACGAGTTGCTGCGAGTGATGAACAAGGAGACCGGGGCGACGATCATCTCCGATCCCGATCCGGTGCGACTGGTCGAGCGCCTGGAGGACGAGTACAGGCGAGCGATCTTGCCTCGCTATCGTGAGCTCCTGAACGGCCACAACCCTGATGGCGAGCTGGAAAGCGGGCGCCCGCCGGCGTGAGGCTGAAGCCTATGCGAACAGCGGATTTGTGCTTCCAAAGGCGTCGATGGCAGCACCCGTAACCGCTGAGCTGGCATCGCTGGCCAGGAACACGGCCACCTGCGCAATCTCGTCAGGGTCCATCAGGTTCGGATTTTCAGCACGTCCGGTTGTGTTGAAAGCGTCCCTGTAGCCTTCGGTATCTGTTCCACCAGGGCAGATGGCGTTCACGTCGATCCCGTGCTCTTTCACCTCTGCTGCGAGCGACTCGGTGAAGCTGATCATCCCGGTCTTTGTGATCCGGTAAGCGCTGCGCCCGGCGGAGCCTTTGCGGCCACCGATCGAAGATATGTTGATGATCTTTCCGTGACGCCGCTCGATCATTCCTGGCAGCAGCGCCTTCGTGATCAAGAAAGCGCCGGTCAGGTTCACGTTCAGTACATCACGGAACAGCTGAGGATCAAACTCCGAAACGGGAATACGCGGGTGGATGATCGCGGCGTTGTTGACGAGTATGTCGATCCCGCCAAAACGCTCGGTAGCTGCAGCAGCAGCACTGTTGATCTCAGCCTCGATGCCTATGTCTGCTGGCAGCGCTAACGCTTCAACACCGATTGACGCGGCTTCTTCGGCAAGTGAGTGGAGCTTGTCTGCGCTTCGGGCCGTGACCGCGACGTTGGCTCCCTCGCGTGCAAACGCCAGCGCGATGGCGCGTCCAATCCCCTGCGAAGCGCCGGTTACAAACGCCGTCTTGCCGCTGAGTGACTGGCCTGTCATGAAACCCTGTCCTTACCTCTGCACCCGGCCGGAGACATCGCCTCCTGCTACTGCCATCACCTCTTTGACCGTCACCAGGTTGAAGTCGCCGTGGAACGTGTGAGCCATAGCTGACGAGGCGACCGCGAAGTCGAGCACCTGCTGAGCGGTCCAGCCTTCCTGCAGATTGCCGTAGATGACGCCAGCAGAGAAAGCGTCTCCGCCACCGACCCTGTCGACAATCCGTACAGCGTATTTGCGGCCGATCACGATCTCGCCACCGTCGTAGTAGATGGCGCTCCAGTCATTGTCATCAGCTGACTGGCTCTCACGCAGGGTGATGCCGACTTTCTTGAAACCGAAGGTGTCGACAAGCTCTTGCACAACCGGTCGATACGCCTCTGAATCGATCTCGCCCGAGGTCACATCAACACCTTCAGCAGAAACGCCAAGGCACTTCTCGGCGTCTTCCTCGTTGCCGATGGCGATGTCTACATGCTTCATCATCGGCTTCATCACGGACTGAGCTTTGTCAGGCGACCAGAGGTTCTTGCGGTAGTTCATGTCAGCGCTGACCGTGAGGCCGAGCTGCTTTGCCGCCGCCGCCGCTTCATCGCATGCTGCCGCTGCTGTATCAGAGATCGCCGGAGTGATGCCGGTGAAATGGAACCAGTCTTTGCCTGAAAAGACCTGCTCCCAGTCGATCGTGCCAGGCTCGAGTTCTGCGATAGCCGCGCCAGCGCGGTCGTACACGACCTTCGACGCCCGCATTGCAGCGCCAGACTCGAGGAAGTAGATTCCAAGGCGGTCGCCCTGTCGCACGATCTCTGATGTGTCGACCCCGAACTGGCGGACGTAGTTGATGCAGGCCTGGCCGATGTCGTTATCGGGAATGGCAGTCACAAATGTGGCATCGACGCCGAAGTGGGCCAGCGACACGGCCACATTGCATTCACCACCGCCATATGTGACCTCGAACTCGCGGGCCTGTGTGAACCGCTCTCGCCGCTGTGTTGCGAGACGGAGCATGATTTCACCGAACGTAACGACCTTTGCCATTTTTATTCCTCGGACATGTTGTGTGCTGTTGAAATTGAATAGGTTCAGCTGAAGCCTGTGTATGGGCGATCTTGGATCAGCTAGGCGCCTTTTAGGCTCTTGATCAGAGCGACCACGTCCCTGCTTCGCTGCTCCAGAGTGGCCCAGTCTGAGTTTGCGACAACGTCAGAGCTGACTAGCTTTGAGCCCATGCCGACAGATACCACGCCAGCTTCGAACCATGGCCGGAGCGATTCCTCAGTGATATCGACGCCGCCGGTCGGCATGATCGAAGACCACGGCATTGGCGCGAGGACATCTTTGACGAACTGCGGGCCGCCGACTGCGCTACCAGGGAAGATCTTGACGATGTCTGCCCCCAGCTCTTCAGCTGCAGAGATTTCGCTGGCTGTTCCACATCCGGGCACGTAGGGCACTTTACGGCGGTTGCAGACCTTCGCAACGTCCGGGTTGGTCACCGGGCCAACGATGAAGCTGGCGCCCGCGGAGATGTACATCGATGCGGTGCCAGCGTCGAGCACAGACCCTGCTCCAAGGATCGCGTCTGGCAGTTCTGCCTGGCAGAAGCTGTGGAGCGCTGAGAAGACCTCCCAGGCGTGATCGCCTCGGTTGGTGAACTCCAGCACCTTGATTCCGCCGGCTACGCATGCGCTGGCGATTCCCTTCGCCTTCTCCAGGTCGCCGTTGTAGAAGACTGGCACGATGCCGGTTTCATGGACGGCATTGAGTACATCGAGCTTTGAATGTGATGGCAAGCTGGGAACTCCGACGTGTCTGATTCGGTATTCGATGGCCCGGCTTTTGCCGGTCCGGACGCCAAGTTTAACGCGCGTCGAGGCCGACCGTTGAGATCGCGGTTAACGACTCACCGAAGGGAAACAGAACCTAGCTTGTTCGATCCGTGGCAACAGGTCACGTGTCAGTTGCGCCCGGACGTCTGTCTTGAGGTGGACCGAACCTGTGCGCATCGCCAAGTTCCTCGGCGAGGATGCGTTCGACAAATTCGGTCTTTGAGTATGAGTAATTCTCGGGGTCGTCGCGGTGGCGTTCAGCCAGTTGGCGCTTCAGAGTCTCGTATTCGGCTCGTGCCGTCGCATCACGTCTGAGCCTGTCTCTGAAGGTGATGTGCCTCGTGTGAGGCTCGTTGCCTGACACAACCAGGTACGGGTGGTGGCGAACTGTGTCTTCCGGCGGTCTGAAAGCCTCACGGCCTGGGATGCCGAGGTCACCCTCATGCTTGTAGTTGATTGTCGCCAGCCGCGTTATCGCCTCCGGAACCTGTGACGCGTCAGCCACTGCCATGTCGAAGTCGATGATTGGCTTGGCGGCCAATCCGGGTACGGCCGTGCTGCCGACATGGTCGATGGAAATGACAAGATCGCCTAGTACATCAGCGAATACTGCGCGAAGAGCTTCGAACTGCGACGGCCACTCCGGGTCGTAGTTAGCGATAACAACAGGCGTTGGCATCTATGCGCTTTCTCGTCAGCCATGTGATGCGCTCAGATAGCGTTGAGCTGCTTCAAGACCTCGGTCGCGTTCGGGATCATCCCTTGCGGGAAGACCTCGGAGTGCCTGATCACGCCACCTTCATCGATGAGGAAGACCGACCTGAAGGCCATGCCGCGTTCTTCGTTGTATACACCGTACGCCTTAGCAACGGCGCCCTTAGGGTGGAAGTCTGCCAGGATCGGGAACTGTGCTCCGAGCGATTCCGCCCATGCCTTCTGTGAGCCGACGTTGTCGACGCTGACTTCCAGCACCTCGGCGTTGGCTGCGACGATCTCTTCGTACTTCTCACGGAAGCTGCTTACCTGGTTTTTTCAGCCTCCGGTGAAGCTCTGCGGGTGAAACGCCAGGATGACGCGTCGCCCTCTATACGACGACAACGTGACGGCGTTGCCGTCGTTGGCTGTGAGAGTGAAGTCCGGCGCTTCGGTTCCAGGCTGGAGTGTCATGTGGTTTCAGTGCTCGAGAGTGATTGTGTCGGGCGTGAGGAGATTCTAGCTCAGTCGGCACAGGCTACTGAGGCTAGTTGGAGCTATTTGAAGCCCCAGATACGAGCAGCGTTGTCCCCAAGCAGCATATTCCGCTCGTTCCGAGTCAGCCAGTCGAAGCCTTCACGCACGATCCGCAGTTCGTCAGCGAGAGTGGGCCAGCCGTGCTCAACCCGGTGATATCCCGGATAGCCCGTACCCCACATGCACCGCTCTATTCCGAACGCGTCGATCGCTCGTTTCACCGCGTCGTGCATGTCTGTGTGAGGGAACGGCTGGTTAGACCTGTTGTGGACATCAGAGATCTTGATGAGAGTGTTCGAATGCGCGGCCAGGTCCAGTACAGGCTGGTACTCACTCCAGCCGTTCGCAGCCATCTCTGGCAAGGGATACATCATGTGATCGATCAGCCACGTGATGCCGGGATAGCGCGCAGCTGCAGTACCGAACTGGCCGGCGTGCTCTGGCCAGCAGTGGACTTGCACGATGCCTTTACGCTCCTCGATCGCTTCAAACATGGCCGCATTCTCAGGCTTTGTGAGAATTTCGCCTTCCGATGGATCATCGGTTCGGTAGTACATTGGGTGGAACCGAAATCCAGTCATGCCTCGCTCATCCATCCAGTAGATCGCCTGCTCAGCATTGGATGGATCGAGCGGATCGATGAGTCCCTGCGAAACGAACCTGTCCGGGAATCGCTTTGCGGCGTCTGCGACATAGCCGTTGTCCCACGTCGAGAACGATGTCTGCACCAGCACAGTGCGGTCTACGCCGTTTGCGTCCATCTCCTCGAGCAGCATCTCAGCAGTTCCGGGAGCAGTCGGCTCCGCGGTCCAGCGCGGCGCTGTGGGACCGACGGGAGCTACAGGCGGCATCTCCCAGATGTGAACATGAGTATCGACGATCAAAGCGCTCGATTCCATTTGGATAGCTGGAGAACGTTTTTCCAGTGCTCGAAGCTGATCTTAGATGGTGACGATCCAATGGGAAAGCCCAGATCGTTTACGAGTGAGCTGCTGATTGGTCTGCCGGTGAGACGGTGAAGGAGTCGTGCGTTGATCGATTCAACATCGAAGACTGTACGCGCCAGGCGATCGAACGCTGCGGGGTTGATCCGGCTTACTGGATTCTCAGGCCTCTGAAACATCGCCAGCATCACCGAATTGACAGACGGGCGAGGGGCGAACTGCTCAGGTCCGAGCCATGCGACGATCGATAGTTCATATCGAGCCTTGATTCGCAGGCTCAGCGACGATTCAGGTCCGTGTGGCTGGCCAAGAAAGCGGGTGGCAGCCTGGGCCGCCATGATCACGTGGGCTGCTTCAGCAGGTCGATCGCCCAGTGTGATCTTCCGAACGATGTCTGCCGTCCGGTGGAACGGAATGTTGGCCACGAACCGATAGGAGCCGGACGGGAGTCCGTATCTCAAGAAGTCGGCACGCCTGATGGTGACGTTGCTAACCCCGGTGAAGCGTTCGTTCAGAGAACGGCACAGAACCGCGTCTTTCTCGATAGCGATCACCTGATCCGCAGCGCGAGCCAGAGGCTCAGTGAGAGCGCCGTCGCCTGCCCCCGCCTCGACAACCAGATCGCCAGGCTGGATGTTCGCCAGCTCGACCAGGTCTCGCGCCTTTGCCGCGCTCCTGATGAAGTGTTGAGAACGTTCAGGCTGTCTGCGAATGCGGCCGGAGCGCCGCTTTCGCCCGGCCACGTGTCACCATCGGCATGTTGAGCAGGTCTC
>JANQIZ010000048.1 GCA_028281895.1 Dehalococcoidia bacterium | reverse complement strand
GTAGGCAGGCGTGACGGTCAGAGTGCCGGACTCGTCACCACTCACAACCGGGATGCGAGTGGCTGTCAGGCCTTCGAGAAGAGCTAGAGATGCCAGCGCTGCTATGAGCGATATTCGGCCGCGGCCTGTCGCCGCGAGCGGGCGCGTACATGCTGCGAGGCGGGATAGCGCGTCTGTTACGAGGCGCATGGGACGGGCGGTGTCCATACCCGAACTGTAGTTGCAGCCAGTTCGGATTCCATGTGTTCGCGCCGACACGAGCCGAGCCGCCTGGGCCACAGCAAAGCCCGTGAGATCACTGGCGGATAAGCCCTCAAGAGATGCGTGTGAAGCACCGCTGGATTGCGGCAATCACGGACATACCGCGTTACATGCCAGCGCCGCCGTCCACGGTGATCATCGAACCGGTGATCATGGATGCTTCATCAGTCGCCGCGAACAGGAACGCTTTCGCTATGTCATCGGCTGTCTGGAGCCGGCCCAGGGGCGTGGCCGAAAGACGCCTGTTCATGTTGTCCGGGTTGTCGATGCTGGTCGACCAGTCGTTCGGGCTGTGCGGGTTGTTGCCGCGGATGAACGGCGTGTCGACGTGTCCCGGAGAGATGATGACGCAGCGGATATTGTCAGCAGCATAGGAGTGAGCCGCCGAGCGGGTGAGGCCGACCATCCCCATCTTCTGCGCCGCGTAAGCCGGACTGCCTCCGCCCGGACGGATCGCCGCTAGCGAGCCCATGTTCAGGATCACTCCGCCACCGGCCCGCCGCATCGAAGGCACCACCGCCTTGATGCCCAGGAAAGCACCGGTAAGGCCGATCTCCATGATCGTGCGCCACTGCTCCTCTGTCTGCTCATCGAAACTGACTCGGAAATTGGCGCCCGCGTTGTTGCACAGGTGCGTGACAGGGCCGAACGCCGACTCTGTCTGTGAGACGATTGCCGCCCAGCGGTCTGCTTGGCGCACATCAAGCTGCGCAGCGATGGCTCGGCCTGCAGCTTCGGTGATCTCGCCGGCAACAGACTGCGCCGCTTCCTCGTTCACGTCTGCGACGCACACCGCCGCGCCTTCAGCGGCAAAGATGCGGGCCTGCGCTCCGCCCATCGCGCCTCCGCCACCGGTGATGACCGCTACTTTGCCTTCAAGTCTTCCAGTCAACTCTGATTCTCCCGCAACTGCTCATACTCGTCTTCGAGAATGCTCATGATCACATCAGACTCCCATCCAGAGGATGTCCTGACACTATCCCTCAGCCTGCCTTCGACCTTGAAGCCGCATTTCTCATACGCTCGAACTGCGCGCACATTGCTCTCCATCACCATGAGCCAGATGCGATGCATCTCCATTTCATTGAACGCATAGTCCAGCACCATCTTGATGGCTTCTGTTCCGTAGCCCTTGCCCCAGAGAGCCGGAATGAAGATTCCGATAGCCAAACTCGCGCTGGCGTCCTGTTCCTCGATCCGGTCTAGCCTGATCTCGCCAGACAGACGTGAGTCGATCTCAATTGCCCACTTCATCGACTCCGGGCGGGATGCGAACCATCCCGCGGCGCGCTCTTGAGTGAACTCAGCACTGGGAACCAGGTCACCCGCGATCGCCTGGCTATATTGATCGGACCACCGTCCGGCTTCGAGGCGTTCGGCGATGTCTCCTTCGCGGAGCGGTCTCAGCAAGACTCGATCGCCTTGCAGTTCTGGAACGGGCCTTCTCATCACTAGTCACATCAGCACAATCGAGCCATCCGGTCTTCTTGCCTGTTCGCCATCGCCAGCATCGTACGGCTCTTTCTGCATCTCCTCGATCACAATATCCGTGCCAAGTCCCGGCTCTTCAGGTGGGATGAAGTAGCCGTCCTTCACCTCCGAGACGCGGGTCACGATCTTCTCCTTGAATGTCCCGATCTCAGGAGCGAACTCATTCACATCCCAGCTCGGCATGGCGGTTGCGATGTGAGTGAGGGCGAGATTGGCGATGGGCCCGAGGAAGTGGTGCGGCGCGACGCGCTGATGAAAACTCTCGGCGACCGCTGCGATCTTGCGACAGTGAGTAAACCCGCCGGCAAGACCGATGTCTGGCTTCAGGAACTGCACGCCGGGCTGCTGGCAGTACTCCCGGAACTCCCAGACCGTGTTGTTGCGCTCACCAACAGCCAGCGGAATGTTGAGTTTCCTGCCCACATCGCCCATCGAAATCACACTGTCGGGAGCGATCGGATCCTCATAGAAGTAGGGCAGGAATTTCTCGATCTGCTGCGCGAACACGACTGAGTTCGCAGGGTTCATGTTGCGGTGGATCTCGATGCCGATATCGAAGTCCCAGCCAACCTCTTCCCGCACAGCCTCGACGATCCGTGTGTTCTGCCGGATCAGGTCGCCGTGCGACAGCTCGCCCCAGTTTGGCGGGAACGGTGTCATCTTGAGAGCCGTATAGCCGTCGTCTTTCGCTGCTCTGGCCGCGCGTGCGAAGCCCTCTGGAGAGTCGAGTGGACCGTAAGGGCCGTATGAGCCAAGCAGCACGATCGCCCGCACTCGATCACGAAATTTGCCGCCGAGCAGATCCCAGACCGGCGCGCCCAGCCGCTTGCCCTTGATGTCCCAGAGCGCGATGTCGATGGCAGACATGACGGAGGTGAGCGCGGGGCTGCGGAAGCTGTACTTGCGATAGACCTGGTTCCAGATGCGATCTACGTCTCGCGGGTCCATGCCTCGGATGTCGTCAATCACGCGATGCGCGATCACCTCTGTCGCATCGGCGAAGCTCCAGAAGTTGCCCTCGCCAACGCCATAGGTGCCGTCGTCGCAGGTGACGCGGACCGTCAGCCACTTTGAAACCAGCCACGTTTCGATCTTCTCGATTCTCATGCGATGTCCTGTTGCTGCCCGGCCGGAAAATGGCTCGGCCTTCACGCTGCGAGATGCCCACACCCTAACCCTCTCCCGCACAAGGCGAGGGAAAAGCTGCAGCACTTCTCACAACGCATGTACGGTCAGATCCCTCCGCTGCGGTCGGGATGACAACACAGTTCTCCCTCCCAAGATGGGAGGGAGTCAGAGGGTGGGTCGAGTTCGTCATGCTGAACTTGAT
>JANQIZ010000039.1 GCA_028281895.1 Dehalococcoidia bacterium | reverse complement strand
CACGGTGGAAGCGCAGCACATCTGCCACCTGGTCCGGGTACGACTCGATCGGGAACGATACCGGCCCGGTCTGCAGAGCAGCGGCGGTCATGCGGTCGCTCCCCGGCGCTCTGCCGAGGCCCATATCGATGCGGCCAGGGAACAGCGTGGCGAGCATGCGGAAGACTTCGGCGACCTTGAGCGGCGCGTAGTGCGTGAGCATGACGCCGCCAGAGCCGACCCGGATGCGATCGGTGGCGCCGGCTACGACCGGGATCAGCACTTCTGGGCTGGCGTCGGCAAGCGATGCGGAGTTGTGGTGCTCGGCAAGCCAGTAGCGGGTGTATCCAAGCGAGTCGGCAAGTTTGGCGAGCTCAACCGTGGCTCTGAGGGCGTCGGCGGAGGTGCGCCCGGAGAGGACAGGCGATTGATCGAGTATGGAGAGTTTCATGCAGGAAGTTGCCGGTCAGGTTTGATGGGACTGTACCGGATTCAGACGAGGAGATGGGGTGGGTTGCGGGTCACTTCTCCCTCCCTGCTGAGGGAGGGAGTTAGAGGGTGGGTCGAGTTCGTCATGCTGTCCCTGCCCTGAGCGAAGCCGAATGGGTTGATTCAGCATCTCCCTCTTGTTTGTCGTCCCGAACGAATGTGAGGGATCTGACCGTTCTTCCACAGTCACCGAGAGATTCCGGATCGAGTCCGGAATGACGAAGAAGATCACTCACTCCCTGACCCTCTCCCTCGCAGGGAGAGGGAATAGCTACGCCGCTTGTCACAATGCATGCACGGCCAGATCCATCGGTTTCGCTCGGGATGACAAAAAGCAGACAGTAGATGCGAGTGCCATCCTCCCTCCCATATTGGGAGGGAGTTAGGGGGAGGGTTATTAGTCTTGAGAGATCACTCGTCCTCTCAGGCCTGAGCGGCCCTCACCCCAGCCCTCTCCCAATCCGGGAGAGGGGGAAGAACGAGCACGTTGGCCTGCGCATTCAAGCGGACCTTGGATCAGGGAGAGGAGGCATAGGTGCGTCATTCAGCGACTGTACAAGTTCGGTCAGATCCCTCCGCTGCGGTCGGGATGACAAGAAGTGAGAGTCACTTCTCCCTCCCAGGCTGGGAGGGAGTCAGAGGGTGGGTCGGGATGAGATATGCAGCCTGCTCCTGCAAGCAGACAAAGCGAGGTTCGCTCTGCCATCAGAACAGGCCGTCGGGACCAGACCTAGCTGTATGACACCTGGCAGAAGCCGTGGTTGCAGTAGCCAGCGGGGTTCTTCGCAAGGTACTGCTGGTGATACTCCTCGGCGTAGTAGAACTCGCCGGCAGGAGCGATCTCCGTGGTGATCTCGCCGAAACCGGAGTCCGACAGCCTCGACTGGTACTGCCCCAGGCTCCTCTTTGCCGCCTCAAGCTGCTCGTCGGTCGTCGTATAGATCGCCGTTCGGTACTGGCTGCCCACGTCGTTGCCCTGCCCCATCCACTGCGTCGGGTCGTGGTTCTCCCAGAACACCTTGAAGATCGCCTCAAGCCCGACCTTCTCGGGATCGTAGACGACCAGCACCGCTTCGGTGTGGCCGGTCATGGAGGTGCAGGTCTCCTCGTAAGTCGGGTTCGGCGTCGTGCCGCCTGAATAACCGGCTGCGGTCACATAGACGCCATCAAGCTGCCAGAAGAACCGCTCGGCGCCCCAGAAACAGCCCATTCCCAGGATGATCGTCTCCATGTTGTCCGGGAACGGCGGCTTGATCGGCCTGCCATTGACGTAGTGCGTATCAGCGGTTGGCAGAGGGGTTTCTCGACCGGGAAGGCAGTCTTCCGGCGAGGGAACAGGAGCGGGCTTGCGTCGCAGGCTGAACATGGCATGGCCTCCGTCTGGGTGATCTGCTTGTAACCAGAGTAGCGCGCGAACATGGAGTTTGTCTGAACGGATGAAGCTGCGCTACTGGTCAAAGTGGGCAGCGATCGGGTTGTCGAAGTACTGGAAAGCGTGCGGAATGCGTTCCCGGTGCCTTGGATCGAGTTCGGACGGCAGTTCATCGCGAGCAAACCATCTGCGATCCATGATCTCGTTTTCGTGACTCGGCGTCGATTCCAGATCGGCTCCTGAGACTGGACGGCACAGGAAAGTCACCATGTAGACGTGGTGAACAGAGGTTGATCCCCAGAGACGGTTATCGTAGATACCGATGAGGCTAACCGGCTCGCACTTCACACCAGTCTCTTCCTCCGCTTCCCGCACAGCAGCCTGCGCCACTGTTTCACCTACTTCCGCCGCGCCACCTGGCATCGCCCACATGCCATTGTCTCCGCGCTGGATCAGCAGGATGCGGCTCTGTTCATCGATGATTGCAGCGTCAGCACTGGTGAAAGGGGTCGGGCGTTTCAGCACTTCGCCAGCTATCGCCTTCAGATCCTCCGTGGTAGTGCCGACTGCGGCTGCGAGCATTTCGGCTGCTACGTCCTGAAGTGTGGCGTACCTCTCACGGTCGTACACGTTCTCGGCGTAGTTCAGGCCGAGCGCTGAGAGGTCGCGGATGCGCTCTGCCCACATCGCAAGGTCTTCTGCCGATGCCATGGCGCTGCTCCTATGTCTTGTCGATGCCGGGCCCGCAGTGCTGATAGCTGCCGGACGACGGAACGCGTTTACTGGAAAAAGATCGGACGGCCAATGTCGGGCAGTTTTGCGTCTTGAGGTCTCCGGTGCAATCGGCCGTCCCATTCGTCCAATGGCGATGGATGCGACCACCAGTCACCGCCAATCTGGTCGTGACCCGGAAGGTCTCCGCGGTTCGACGCCCAGAGAGCTGTTTGCCATGGAGGCGTATCTGTGGGCGCCCAGGGAAAGTAGCGCCTGTTCAGCCGAGCCACAGTCGCCGAGTCCGGCTCGTATTGAATGTCCAGGTCTTTGACCATGTCATAGCAATGCAACAGGACCTCGGACGTGGCGAGTGCGAGGAATCCCTCGGCATCGGGCGTACCGCGTGGATGCCACGCTCGCTGGTCTGGTTCAGCGCTTTCGACGGCTCCGATCAGCAGTTCACCCGCTATCTTCATGCGATTCACCGCATAGATCGAAGGATCCTTTCGGTCTTCGAGCAGTATGAAATCGATTGGACCTTCAGCTTTCGTTGCCAGAAGTGATCCGTAGGCCAGCACAGCGCAGGTCAGATGGCGAACGATCCGTCGCCTGTTCCATTCCGAGCCCTCCGGAAACCCATCCCA
>JANQIZ010000374.1 GCA_028281895.1 Dehalococcoidia bacterium | reverse complement strand
TCCCTGCCCTGAGCGAAGCCGAACGGGTTGATTCAGAATCTCTCGGTGACCGTGGAAGTACGGTCAGATCCCTCCGCTGCGGTCGGGATGACAAAAAGGCCCCAGACGCTTGCCCTGTCAGAGAGACGACATGTTCGATTCGTCATTCCGGGCTTGATCCGGAATCTCCTGAAACAAGTCATAGGGAGATGCTGAATCGAGTTCAGCAAGACGAAGTCGCCCACCCTCTGACTCCCGCGCCCGCAAGCGGGCACCCGACCAGGGAGGGAGAAACCTGCCATTGCGTGTCGCAGCGGCTAAATTCCGCCGGCGTGGGCTGGCTTATTGGCCGGGGCTATGCCTGAGCGCATCTCACCGCCGCTGACCTCGATGCCGTTGGCCTCAGTGAACGGCCAGAGCAGGTAGTGCTCAGGTGGCATCGCAACCCGATGGCCACGATTCTCGATCTCGGCCACGACCGCAGGATCAAAGCGCCTGTCGATCATCGGATCATCGGTCTCAACATGCATCCGTGGCGCTTCGATCGCATCCTGCAGGCTCATGCCATCGTCGATCAGGCCTGAGACGATCTGCGCTATCGCCGGCCAGATTCGCCGGCCTCCAGACCCGCCAAGAACATACTCCACCCGCCCGTTCCGGCTCACTATCGTCGGGCACATGTTGTTCAGCGCACGCCCGTGCGGAACGATCGAGTTGACCGTGCCGGGAACCGGGCAGGCCCAGCCCATTGCGTTGTTGAGCATGACGCCGACTCCCGGGTTCACAACGCCCGAATAGCCCATGTTTGTCTGCGTGAGCGCAACGGCGTTCTGGCTGGCATCGACGACCGACAGGTGAACGGTCCCGCGGTCTCGCATCTGCCCTGCCGGCGCGGGGAAATCTGCCGGCCTGTCCATACCTGCGATGTTCCATGGATCGCCGGCCTCGTAGTCGCCGCGTCTCGAAGTCTCGATCTGCATCGCCCGCGTCTTGGCATAAGCCGAGTCGGCCAGGATCGAGATCGGGAAGTCTGCGATCTTCGATGCGCCCATGAAGGAGAAGCGGTCGATGGCCGCCAGCCGTGTGGCTTCGATCACGAGATGCAGCCAGTCGGCAGACCCGCGGCGGGTGGCTGGCATGTCGAAATTTTCGAGGATCTTCAGGATTTCGAGCACCGTCGGACCGCCACATGGTCCGGGCATCGTGCTCACCTGGTGGCCTCGATAGCTGCCTATCTCCGCACGCTCATGGACAATCGGCTCGTACTGGGCAAAATCCGATTCTCGGAGGAGTCCGCCGTTCGCCTCCATGTCGGCCGAGATCAGTGACGCTATCTCGCCTCTGTAGAAGGCATCCGGACCGCCTGTCGCGATCTTTTTAAGAGTCTCGGCGTGGTCTCGCTGCACAAGCCGGTCGCCGATCTTTAGCGGCCTGCCGTTCGGAAAATAGATGTCAGCCGTTTCCGGGAAGTTGAGCAGGACATCGGCGCGGTCGACGGTGGCGAGGATGAAGTTGCCCTCTACTGCGAATCCTTCTTCTGCGTAGGTGATGGCTGGATCGAGTGCCTGGTAGAGGCTGATGGTCCCCCACAACTCCAGGGCCCTGGCCAGTCCGGCGACGGTGCCGGGGATGGAGACCGAGCTGTAGCCCTGCTCGTTTGCCGCGCCTCGGACGGCAGGCACTGAGAAGCTCCTGGAAAAGCCCTGCGCGGCGCCAGTGGTTTCCAGGTCGTACATGTCGGCTGTGGCGAGGCCGGGCAGCTGCATCCCGTAGTCGATCGCCTTCGCCTCTTCGTGCGCCATCTGCACTACGATCAGTCCCCCTCCGCCGATGCCGTTCCACAGCGGCTGCAAGACGCCGATGGCGAAGGCTGCGGTAACTGCGGCGTCTACCGCGTTGCCGCCGCGCTGGAGTGTGTCGATTCCTGCCTTTACAGCAAGTGGGTGCTGCGCGGTGACCATGCCTTTGGTGGCCTGGATGACTTCGTGGCCTGCGAGACGCTGGCTTAGCTGCATGTCACTCTCCGGTGCAGATGACTTGGTGGAGGCTGAATAGCGGGATTGTGACACGAAAAGACGAAGAGGCGGTGGGCGCTTCTCGCCGATTCGCTCTGTGACTGCCTTCCAAGATGGGAAGGAGAAGTGGCCTCGCGCCTCTTGTCATCCCGACCGCAGCGGAGGGATCTGACCGTGCGTGTGCGGTCAGCGAGTGCTGCAGCTATGCCCTCGCCTTCGCAATGAGTGGGTAGCCTTCGCCCCTTCTCCCGGATCGGGAGAGGGCTGGGTGAGGGTCGTTTCGGCTTACATGGGCAGCTTGATTTCTCAAGACGAATAACCCTCCCTCTAACTCCCTCCCAATATGGGAGGGAGGATGTTCGTCATTCTGAACTTGATTCAGAATCTCTCGGTGACCATGAAAGAACGGTCAGATCCCTCCGCTGCGGCCGAGGTGACAAACATTCGTGGTCTCGTCATTCCGGACTTGATCCAGAATCTCCTGGTGGCTGGGCGAAACGGTCAGATCCCTCGGCTTCGCTCGGGATGACAAACAAGAGCAAGAGAGAGATGCTGAATCAAGTTCAGCATGACGAGCACACCCACCCCCTGACTCCCTCCGTGGCAGGGAGGGAGAAAAGTACCGTCGCGTGTCGCAGCTTCTATTCCCTCTCCCTTTGAGGGAGTGGGTGGCTCTAGTCCTAATCTCGGAAGAATCTGGCGAGTCTGCCGCGATTGCGAGCGAAGAGATGGTAGCCCGGTTCGAACAGCAGGCTGACTGTACGCGGCTTCAGCAGACTGCCCATGAGGCCGAGCAAGCCGCCTGTCTCAGCCACTATCGTGAAGATGGCACGCGCGCCAGTCACCACTCCACGGTCGCTTCGAACAGCGACGATCGTTCGCGCGGCAAGGCCAGGATCGACTCCAAAGCCAGCGCGCTCCACGGTCGCCGCATCGTTCGAAAGCAGCCTAATCCGGCCATCGACGTCTCTCCGCTGGACCCAGCGGCTGAAAGCGCGTCAGACTCCTCACCCGGCGTCGTAGAACACCGTG
>JANQIZ010000368.1 GCA_028281895.1 Dehalococcoidia bacterium | reverse complement strand
CCTCGATGACGAATCCGTTGGCGGTGCTCAGGTTCCCGGCGATCTCGTGCACGCCGATACCGTCTGCCTGGAAAGCTGAACTATCGAGCGCAATGGCTGCAAGCACCGCTCCTGCGAGCTGCGCAACGATGTGCAGACTAGCGCGTATAAGTCCGATGCGGCCGGCGATCAGCGCGGCGATCGTGACGGCAGGGTTGATATGCCCGCCGGATATCCGTCCAACGATCGACACAGCGGCGAAGATCGCAAGGCCGTGAGCGAGTCCGATCAGGAGGATCTGCGGGCCGTTCACGGTGCCTATTTCGGCGAAAGCGCCAACGGCGCCAACTCCTGCGAACACAGACATGAAGGTCGCGATGAACTCGGCGAGCATTGAGCGGAGTGTGAAGCTTGAGACAGGCATCTGCGTCTTGATCCTTCGCGCATGGCAAGGCGCGTCATCTACTCGTCAGTTGTCAGTCGGGCGATTCAATACAGCCGCGCGCTGCAATCACCTGATAAGCGAATGTGCCCGATTCGGGCTGGTAATTCTATCCGGTCTTTCCAAGCCATACGGCGGCCTGCGGGGCAAAATAGGTGATCACCAGGTCTGATCCCGCCCGCTTGATCGCAGTCAGCATCTCAAGGGCAGACGTACGCTCATCCAGCCATCCATTTGAAGATGCTGCCTTGATCGCCGAGTACTCACCGCTGACGTTGTAGGCGGCCAGGGGCATATCGGGGAATCGCTCAGATGCCCGGCGAATGATGTCGAGGTAGGCGAGAGCCGGCTTCACCATTATGAAGTCCGCGCCTTCTGCGATGTCGGCCTCGATTTCAAGCATCGCCTCATCGGACTGCGTAGAGGCCATCTGGTAGCTGCGCCGGTCGCCAAACTGCGGAGCGGAATCTGCAGCCTCGCGGAAAGGACCGTAGAAGCTGGAGGCGTACTTCGCCGAGTAGCCCATCACCTTCGTTTTGTCGTGGCCAGCATCGCTTAGCCCTGCGCGGATCGCGGCTACTTGGCCGTCCATCATGGCCGAAGGCGCCACTATGTCCGCGCCTGCATCAGCGTGCGAAACCGCGGCAGCAGCCAGCAGAGGCAGCGTAGCGTCGTTGTCTACCTCGCCATCTGGCGTCACGATGCCGCAATGGCCGTGATCCGTGTATTCACAGAGGCATACATCGGTGATGACCGTCAGTTCAGGAAACTGCGACTTGAGCTCTCGTGTCGCCACCTGCACCGCCTCACCAGGATCGCTCGCAGTGCTTCCAACTGCGTCCTTGGACTGAGGAAGTCCGAACAGCAGCACCTTGTCGACACCTGACTCAACCGCTGAGCCAACGATTTCAACTGCGATGTCCGGCGACACCTGGTGCTGGCCGGGCATTGCGTCGATCGGTCTCTTGATACCGCTGCCGAGAGTGACGAACAGTGGATAGATGAGATCAGAGACCTCCAGCACGGTCTCTGCGTTCTGCTGGCGAAGCTCCTCGGTTGCCCGGAGTGGCCTGAGACGTTCGAACCTGTATTCGCTGCTCATGCTTCTGTCCGCGCTGGCATTGATTCAACGATGGCCGCGACCAGTCCATTGATGTTCTGTTCGGTCGCAGTGATCTCGATCTCGATGCCGTGTGATCTCGCCGTTTCCTCTGTTATCGGCCCGATGCAGGCGACCCTTGTGGCGTTGATCAGTGAAACATCGCCGTCAAGCAGCTTCACAAGATTGTCCACTGACGAAGAGCTAGTGAATGTCGATATGTCGACCCCCTGTTCCAGAGCGGCTCGTGCCTCTTCTGTAGAGCTGTCAGCGATGACTGTTCTGTATGCGGTCACTGGCTGGACATCGACGCCGAGTTGCCCGAGAGTCTCGACAATCGACTCGCGCCCGATCTCGGATCGTGGGAATAGCATCCGCTTCGGCATCTCGGGCAGCGCCTTGAAACGCTTGATCAACGCGTCCGCGTCGAAGTTGTCGGGAACGAGATCTGCAGTAAGCCCATGTGCTGCAAGCGCTCGTGCTGTGGAAGGGCCAACAGCAGCAATCTGGACGCCATGAAATGCCCGGCCGTCGAGGCCCGCAGCTTCAACACGCTTCCAGAGTTGTTCGACGGCATTTGACGATGTGAAAGTCAGCCAGTCATATCCGCTGAGAGCTTGAACAGCATCGTCCAGCTCTGTGGGGTCATCAACCGGCCTGATCTCGATCGTCGGAACCTGAACCGTTGAAGCGCCCAGATCTTCGAGCCTGGTTGCGAGACGGCTGGCCTGCGATCTCGCCCTCGTCACCAGCACCCGCTGGCCGAACAGAGGTCTTGAGTCGAACCACTTCAGTCTTTCGCGGAGCGAAGCTACCTCACCGACCACGAGTATCACCGGCGCGGCGATCCCCGCGGCCAGTCCGACTTCGACAATGTTCCCCAGCTCGCCGGTCACCGAATTCTGACTGGGCGTTGTTCCCCACTGCACAAGCGCAGAGGGCGTCGTCGCAGGGAGACCGTTTTCAATGAGCGCACTGGTGATACGGGGCATGCCTTTCCATCCCATGACGAACGCCAGCGTGCCGCCAGTAGTCGCGAGCGACTTCCAGTCCAGGAGTGAATCCGGCTTGTCAGGATCCTCGCTGCCGGTGACGATGGTCAGCGACGAGGCCATTCCCCGCTGCGTGATAGGGATGCCAGCGTAGGCAGGAGCGGCGATCGGTGAGGTGATTCCTGGCACCACTTCCCACGTTATCCCCGCATCCTCCAGCGCTAACGCCTCTTCCCCACCGCGGCCGAACACGAACGGGTCACCACCCTTGAGACGGCAGACGGTCTTTCCAGATTTCGCCAGCGAGATCAGTTCGGCATTGATCTCGTCCTGTGACATGTGGTGGTTGCCGCGGCGTTTGCCTGCATCAATCAGCAGCGCATCGCTTCTGGCTTCTTCAAGCAGCCGATGAGGGGCGAGGCTATCGAACACCACTGCATCCGATGCTTTGAGGATTTCCAGCCCGCGGACGGTTATCAGTCCAGGATCACCCGGACCGGCGCCAACGAGGTATACGGTTCCCGGAGCTGTCACCTGGCACCTGCAGTTCCCGATACGAGGTCGGCGGCGCCCCTGGCCAGCAACTCTTCTGCCAGATCACGTGCGAGTTCGTTTGCTGATGCGGGATCACCCTCTCGCTCTGCCCGCAGGACGGTGCTGCCATCGATAGATCCAGCGAACGCGTGAATCGAGAAGTGGTCATTCTTGATCCTGGCGTGGGCAGACACAGGAGCGGAGCAACCGCCCTCCACTGTGGACAGGAACACGCGCTCGGCATCAACAGAGGACCTTGTGTCGGTGTGCTCCAGCGGCGCGGCCATCGCAGCCGTCTCGTCGTCTTCCACCCTTGTCTCAATGGCCAGAGCGCCCTGCGATACCGCTGCGACAAAGTCCCCGCAAGCCAGGTATTCAGTGATCCGGTCAGCAAGTCTAAGTCGATTGAGGCCGGCGGCTGCAAGCACGAGAGCGTCCGGGCCTTCCGAAGCATCCAGTTTCTCGAGACGGGTTGGCACGTTTCCGCGAATCGGAACGACCTGCAGGTCCGGGCGGCGGTCCAGCAGGAGCGTCTTGCGGCGTGCGCTGCCGGTCGCGACGATGGAACCGTGCGGCAGGTCTTTTAGCCCAAGACCAGACTTGCTGACGATTACATCGCGCGGGTCTTCACGGTAGGGAACAGCCGCGATCTGAAACCGATCGTCAAGAGTCGAAGGCATGTCCTTCATGCTGTGAACCGCTATGTCCACATCTCCAGAGGCGAGGGCGTTTTCGAGCTCGGAGACGAACACCCCGTAGCCAAGGCTCGCGATGTCGACTCTCTTGTCGATGTCACCGGTCGTGGTGACGATCTTGCGTGAGAACTCGATGTCCGGGTTTGCCTGGGCCAGCTCTTCGATCACGAGGTCCGCCTGAGCCAGCGCCAGCGCGCTGCCGCGGGTCCCGACCTTGATCTGCTTGCCCATGTGAATTGCCCGGACTAGTGTGGCGCCGGCGTCTCGATTCGCTGGCAGGAGCCGTACGGAGCGCAAGACTTGCAGGCGATGCTTTCCAGGCCGGCGATCAACTCGTCCTGTGCCTTGCGCGCGTCGCCGTGCTCAGCCTCATCGAGCCACTTTGGTGTCATGAAGTCCTGCCACTTTTCAGGGCACATCACGAGACCGCGGCCGCGAATGTCCTTGCGAGCATCGGCCAGGATCGGCCCCACGTTAGCCCAGCGAAGACACTGGCACGTGTCTGCGGTCATCTCTTCACGCAATCGTCGGGCAAGAGCCGGGGAGCTTCCGGCGGTCGACACAGCTACGGTCACCTCGTTGCGGTGAATCAGCGCAGGAGCGATGAAGGTGCAGAGGGGCGTCACGTCCATGACGTTCAGCAGCACGTTTCGCTCTTTCGCCTCCGCCGAGATGGCCTCGTTGATCTCCTGGCTCGAGGTATCGGCGACGATCACGATCCACGCGCCCTCAAGGTCACCTGGCTCGTACTTGCGCTTCACCCACTTAATGGTTCCGTTGGATGCTAGCTCCTGCAGGCGAGGCGAGGTATCGTCGTCAGGGCTGAATAGAGTGACGCTTGCGCCGCACTCCAGCAGGTACTCAACCTTCCTCTGGCCTTCGTGGGCATCGCCTCCGAACACAAGTCCATTTCGGTCCTGGACGTCAAGAAAAATCCCGTAGTAGCGTGGCAATCTGGTTACCTCGTGCCGCTTCGCTGTCGCGCTAGTGAACTAGCCGACCTGCACCTGCTCCAGCTCGTCCACCTTGAATTCGTCCTCGACGAAGTAGCGGACACGAGTCTTCTTGTACTCGCGAGTGCTGTAGAGCAAAAGCCTGTCGTTCAGTCCGGTTTTCTGTTCGATGTCCCGTGCAATCTCCTCGCACTCTTCCTTCGTGGTGGCGTG
Organism: Dehalococcoidia bacterium; assembly: GCA_028281895.1. Lineage (GTDB taxonomy): Bacteria > Chloroflexota > Dehalococcoidia > Lucifugimonadales > Lucifugimonadaceae > JAJCYX01. Next base: position 9,560 of record JANQIZ010000368.1, on the reverse strand, counting down.
AACCATGGTGAAGTGCGAGTAGTCCCAGTCTTCGTAGGTGGGCCGCTGGTAGCAGTGCGTCACGGCAGGAGAAGACGCCATGATCTCTCCCACCTCCTGGGCACGCTCCTCAGGCACCTTCCACACGATCATGGCGTTTGCGCTGAAGCCGGCGCGCCGGTGGTAAAGCACTGCGCTGTATCGGCGCATCAATCGCCGCCCGACCATCTCATCGCAATACGCAAATAGCTCATCAACGCTCAGACCCAGCCTCTCCGCCATCCCGTCAAAAGGACCGCTTGTCAGAGGCAGATCCTCCTGCAGCTCCTTGATGAACGCCACATCGAAATCCGACAGCTCCTGGGCTTTATTCCAGCCCTCTCCCGGGATCCCATTCGCCTTTGCGGGCTTCTTGTTGCTGTCGTCTGGCACAAAGTAGGTGCGGGCGTCCGAGACCTTCTTCTCCATATCGAAATTGACGCCGATCTTGAAGAAGCGGATCGTGGGCAGAAGGCGAGTCGCCTCAGCCTCTGTGATCTTTCCGAGGCGCTCAACTTCGTCTGCCACCGACTCACCTGGCGGTACAGCGAGGGTGAACCAGAGATTGAACTTTCCATCTCTCGCGTAGTTGTGGCTGATCCCTGGATGGCGGTTCAGGAGATGAGCTGCTGCATCGAGACGGTCGGCAGAGAAGCGCATCGCAACAAGGGTTGAGCTATAGCCAAGGCGCCGGGTGTCGAAGATCGCTCCCACCTGGCGCACAACGTTCTTGCGCTTTAGCTCGCCCAGCCTGTCGAGCACTTCCTGCTCGCTAACGCCAACTCTGTCAGCGATCGCTTTCCAGGGTTCTCTGACCAGCGGAAAGTCTGACTGGACTACGTTGAGGATCTGGTTGTCTACTGTGTCGAATTCAGATTGCGGCATCAGTGTTTGGTATGCGAGCAGGTCTTCGGGTTTTCGTATTCACGGGCGCTGGTGAAAATTTGCACCAGAATTGTATACGTCGCGCGTGGGGTGCAGGCGGCTCCACAAGGTCTTTTCCGCTATGTCGGTGCAAGGTCACTTGTCGATTGAGTTGTCAGACCAGTTTCACCTGGCCTCGGCCCAGCTTCTAAGGGCGTCTTTGGATGAGTGTTTAGCCCTCCACCCACACTCACTTTCCAGTCTTTCTGTCGACACCTTCCACGGGTGCTGGATGAACGAGACGCCGACACCTGTTGAGCGACGTTGGAGCCCGAGTTTCCACGTCAGGTCCGTCAACGCTCGCAGAATTGGCGCAGGCATCGGTATCGCAGTTCCGCCTGCTATGCGCACCATCTCGCGCCAGCTTACCGTGCTTGAGCCCGCGATATTGAATACGCCGCGTGATCCCTGCGTGAGAACAGCGCCAACTGCAGCGCAATAATCGTCAACGTGCAGGAACTGCATCTCTGGGTTTGAGCCTGCAGGGACAGGCAGCATGCGCAGGCCAAGCGACTCGGTTATGAAGTTCTGCGCTCCCGGTCCCATGATGACGCATCCGCGCAGCACGCAGACATGCTGATCAGGATTCGCCTCAGCGTACTGCAAGACAAGTCGCTCCGCTTCGGCCTTGTGCTCTGAATAGGCAAAGCCCTTCACCGGATTCGGCGGTTCCGATTCTGTGAACGGGTGGTCGTTTCCCGGGTGAGCACCGTATACGGTCGCGCTGCTGAGATACACGAAGCTCTTCACATCTGCAGAGGAGCAGCTCGCCAGCAGACTCTCTGTTGCATCGACATTGACTGCTCGCGCCTTTTCGGGATCCCGCTGCGCGCTGAGCATGAAGGCAAGGTGAATCACAGTGTCGATCGAATACGATTCCAGCAGATCGTCCAATGGTTCGGTCACATCGCGAACGACTGAGACGAACCGCCTCGTCTCGCTGGCCGGTCCACGTGTGGGCTTCACATCGACTGCGACGACCAGGTTCGAGTCATCGCTGGTGAGATGCTTCAGTGTCGCCTCGCCAAGGAAGCCAGTAGAACCGGTGATGAGGATGCGCCTGCCTTTGTCAGGCACCTGCGACCTCATCAGTGAAGTCGAATCCGATCTTGCCGAAGCCGGGGACGATGAATCCCATCCAGACCTTGTGTGCACCAGGACTTAACGGCAAGCCTGCCACTGAGATGTCGATTGACCGGTTCATCTTCAGGCCAAACGTCGTCTCGTCAGTAACGCGGTCGAAAGTGATGTCCTCGCCGTCCTGGTGAAACGAAGCCACAGTCATTGGCAGTTCATGCTCATCGATCTTCAGCGGCTGCATGCCCTTCGCGTAGCCTGAGCCCAGAGAGTTCTTGAGCGTGAAGCTCCACCCTGAATCGGTGTTTCTCAGGCTCCCCTTCACATAGAGCCTCCTGAGTATGAAAGCTGGAACTCCTGGCATCTTTGCTCCCGTCCTGGCTGCGGCGCGGTTCCCGGTAGAGTCTATTCGCTGTCTGCAAGCCCCGATCGCATCAGGTAGACCTGACGCTCTGCTTCAACAGCATAGTCAGGCAGTGCGACTGCGCCGCCCATCATCTCAGCATGAACGTAGATCTGGGCGACTCGCTCAACAAGGATTGCGACATGCATAGCCTCTTTGAGGCTGGGAGCAGCGGCGCACAGGCCATGGTTGCGCAACAGGACGGCACGACGGTCTCCAAGCGCTCGAACTCCGGCTTCCGCAAGCTCAGAGGTGCCTGGAAACTCGTAGTCGGCAACCTCAACTGGACCGCCGACATACACGATCATCTCATCGACCACTGGTGGGATGCGCTTCGAGGTAACGGCGACGATGCTGGCGTATAGCGAATGGGTGTGGACGACGGCTCCCACATCTGGACGTGCCTGGTAGATGCCGTGGTGCAGCAGCGACTCGGTCGACGGCACAAGTTCTGCGCCCACTGGCTCAAGCTGCTCATCCACGACCACCAGGTCGTCTGCGGTCAGTTCGTCGTAAGAGATTCCAGCAGGCGTGACCAGGTATCTCTCATGGTTGCCTTCGTTCTCCAGCCTCAGAGAGACGTTCCCGCTCGACCCCGATACGAGGCCGCGGGCATCGAGCTCACGGACTGCAGCCACGATCGAATCTCTCTGGCTCTGGTACGAGATATCGGTCATTCTGGGAGGCGCATCGTGTCCGGGCTTGAAGACATCCTTGTCAGCAGGACGAAAACACTACCATGACCGGGAGAGTTACGGTCAGAGTTCGACGTCGGCCAGTCTCCGCTCCCTCTCTCGCCATGCGTGATACAGGTCATCGTATTCGCCCCTCAGCCCTGCATCGGCTGACACGACGCTCAACTCGCGCCGGCGCCGCTGTGCAAGCTCATCGATTTCGCCTTCGTCTACACCCGAGGCCGCGATCGACAAAGCGCCCAGCACGGTTGTCTCTCCAGAGCGAGAAAAGCCGATCTCATCTCCCATCGCCGCTGCAAGCACATCCCGAAACGTCTTCGATTTGGTGAGGCCGCCGCCAGCTGCGAACGAGTGCGACGGGCCGTTCAGCATCGCCAGCCTGTCAGCGTTGTAGCGGATAGCGAATGCGAAGTTTTCCAGCGCGGCTCGCGCTAGTGTCGCCCTTCCAGGCGGCTCAAACGACAACGGGACCGGGAAGATAAGGCCGCCGGTTCGGAGTGAAACGTTCGACATGTGAACAAATGACGGCCCAAGGTACGCCGCTGCGCCATTTGCCCCGGGTTCAATCGCGGCAGCCTGTCGATCAATTCGCCGAAGCAGAGCCTCACGATCCTTCTCGTCACCGGTGATCGAGAGCAGCCAGTCATACGCGCCACCCATCTCACCAGCGTTCGCCTCCATCACCCACCTGTCACTCAACACATGTCTGCCAGTCCACATTGCATGCGTGTCATCGAAGCTGGGGAGCGGCTTCACCCGCAGGACGGCTGCGCTCCACCCGGCGATGACGCCCGATGTCTCAGGTTCCGATACACCGAGGCCAATAAGCCCGACCTGAGAGTCAGATCCGGCGGCGACAACCGGAGTTCCCGGATCAAGCCCAAGTGTGCGAGCCGAGGCGGTCACCAGCTTGCCGACGATGGTTCCAGAGGCGCAGGTCTGGGGGAGATCGACTTCGCTGACTCCGGCATGAGGGGCGAGGCCTGTCGCAGGCGCGCCGGTAGCAACTAGGGCAAGACCTGAGTCGCATGCCAGTGACGACTCCATGAGCAGTATTCCGGTCATGCGATAGGCGAGCCAGTCAGCCAGGCCAGAGACAGTCCGCAGGTTCTCGTACTGCTCCGGCCTCTCCTCCTTCAGCCACAGTATCTTCGACCACGCGCTCAGCATTCCGGGTCCGTGGCCTGTCATCTGCCACAGCATGTTTCCCGCCGAGGCATCTATCTGGCCTCCCTGGAACACGGCTCGCATATCCCGGTTGGGCCCGGAGTACAGCTCACGAGTGTTCTGCCCGTACATGACAAGTCCGAGGCGCTGACTCGTAACTGCGACCGATCGGATCTGGCTCCTGGCTACACCAGACTCCGAGAGTGCCTTGCGAGCGACCCTCCCAACAAGCTTCCAGGTGGAGTCCGGGTCAAACTCAACAGCTGTGTCCGGTCCGTCAGCAGGGGTCTTGTAGCTAACAGGTTCCCGGGCGATCGATAGAGGGCGTCCGTAGGCAGGCCCGATCGCGGCGCGAATGTGGCTCGTGCCGAAATCGATCGCCATGAACATAGGTCGCGAGCTACGGGCTGCCATTGATCTGCTCCCAGACCGGTTCATTCACGAGATTCAACGGACGCTCGCCCTGAGCGAAACGCAGAATATCTTCAGTGATCGCCGCCGAGTGTCTGGCGATGGTTTCGTCGGTAGCTCCGCCTATATGTGGAGTCAGCACCACATTTGGCAGGTCAAGCAGCGGGTTCGTTGGCTCAACCGGGTGGCTAGGAAATATGTCGAGCCCGGCAGCTCGAAGACGGCCTGAGGACAGCGCACTGACCAGCGCGTCCTGGTCCACCAGCTCTGCCGAGGCGGTGTTCACTAGGATTGCCCCGCGTTTCATCTTTGCAATACGATCGCCGGTGAGCAGGGGAGAGCCATCGTCTGGTGAAGGTGCATGGAGCGTCACGAAGTCTGCTGATTCAAGCATGAAATCAAGCTCAGTCCACGTGACATGTTCCCGATTGGCGTCCGAAGGGCTCACGAACGGATCGTAGCCAAGGACGTTCATGCCAAAGGCGTTGAGCAGGCTGGCGACGCGTAGTCCGATCGCACCGAGCCCGACGATGCCGGCGACCTTCCCGTTCAGTTCGACACCGCGCATCGAGGAATAGGGAGCGGTTGGAGATTCCCAGTTGCGCTCACGGATGTATCGATCTGTTTCCGGTATCCGCCTCGCTGTCGCCAGCATGAGCGCGACTGTCAACTCTGCAACCGCTTCGGCGTTTCTGCCCGGCGTGTTGATCACTGCGATGCCATGGGCAGTTGCGGCGTCGACATCCACCTGGTTCGTCGCAGATCGGCATATTCCAGCCAGCCGCAGACCGGGAGCGGCCGCGAAGGTCTCTTCAAAGAGGAAATCCGCCTCCACGACTACTGTGTCGAACTTCTCACTCGCAATGCGGGCGCCCAACTGCTCCGGGTCTTGAAGCTCTCCAGACTCCAGCCAGCTTTCGTGAACCACATCAATTCCGCTGGCGGCCAGGCGGTCGAGCGATTCCCGGGAAAACGGGGCGAGGATTAATGCGCGCATTTCAGGAGCGTGTACGTTCGGCTGGCCGTTGTGAAAGATGATTGATCACTGCTTCAGCAGCAAGATTTCCGCTTCGGACTGCGCTCTCCATGGTCGATGGCCATCCTGTCTTCGTCCAGTCTCCAGCCAGGAAAAGACCTGGCACAGGCGTTTCCTGTGGAAGCCTGTTCTGTTCCGATCCGGGCGTAACCCTGAAAGTGGCGTCCAGCATCTTCACGGTGATGAAGCGGGTGATGGTTGCCTCAGCGGCCTTCGGAAACACACGCGCCATTTCGGCCACGAAGATCTCCCGAAGCTCGGCCTTGCTCTTGTCTTTCCATTCCCATGCACCACTGAGTGAGATCGCGATGTGCTGGCCCGTCTTCGCCTCGTGCTCATCGCGTTCATGCATGCGTGACACGTTGAAAACCCACTGCAGTGGACTGTCCAGGACCGCCACGAACAGCTCATCCAGCACTTCGGAGTCGTACCAGATATGAACTCCGACGATTGGCGCTGTCTCAATCCCACTTGCAGCACTGAAGAAGCTTGATGAGGCGATCTCTTCAGGCAGCAGATCGAGTGTCGCCTTTGCTGGCAGCGCTACGACAACAGCATCGGCGCGCTCAACCTCGCCAGATGCCATTCTGACGCCATTCACTGAGCCATTCTCAAGTGCCAGGCCGACTGCGTCTGCCGAAGACTGCACCTGCCCACCGGCAGCCTCGATAGTTGATTGTGCTGCTTCGCCTGCCAGCCTCGACAGCCCTACAACCGGGTATCCGATGGCGGCTTTTTCGGGTGAGCCCAGCAACGCTGTCTGGAACAGCATCAGGCCAGCATCAGCGCTCACTTCGGAGATATCGTCGTTCAGCGCGGGCAGTACGATCAGGTTCCAGAACCTGGAGATCGTTTCGTCGTTCTGACCATGACGCCTGAGCCAGTGGTCGAAGGTCTCCTGTTCGAGTGGGCCGCCAGGCCGGCGTCTGGCGAAGCGAATTCGCATCATTCCGTAGAGCATTCGGAGGCGGCCCATCTTCGAAATATGTCCGTACTTGAGCAGAGCTGGAAGATTGGCTGCTGATCCCGGAATCCATGATGAGGCCTTAAGCCAGGATGAATGCTCGCCGCGAATGACTCTCGCTTCGAGTCGCCGCGGCATCCTAACGTTGTTCCATGCGCCGATCTCGCGCAAGAACGCCATATAGCTGGAGCATGCGCCGACGAACACGTGCTGCCCGTTGTCGACCTCGACGCCGGTCTCAGGGTCATCGAAAGAGAATGCGCGGCCACCGAGAAAAGGACGCTTCTCGAGCACGAGTACGTCGAGATCTTTTTTTGAGAGATGCACCCCGGCAGCGAGGCCGGCCAGTCCGCCACCGACAACGACGACCCGCTTGCGCGCGCCTTGTCCTGGACTCTGGGTGGAGGGCGGTGATCTACGCACTAGAACGGGAGGAATCGGAGGCGGCTGCGCAGCCACAGCTTGCCTGCCAGCATCAGCTTCTCACGCTTGCTCAAGCTCACTCGAGCGGACATGACGTCATAGTCAGCATTCTCGATCTTGTCCAGGATTCCCATGTAGACCTCGGCCATGGCCTGCGGACATGCTCGCGAGCGCCGGTCCAGCAGAGGGAAGAGGTTGTTGCCTCTCTCAAAGTACTGTCGAGCCCGGTCCACCTGGAACTTGATCAGGCTGCGGAAGTTGTCATTCACCACTCCTGCCAGCAGGTCCTGCTCTGAATAGCCGAATCGCTCAAGCTCTTCCAGCGGCAGGTAGATTCGCCCGTTCCTGGCGTCTTCAGCAACATCGCGGACCACATTCGTTAGCTGCATGGCGATGCCGAGATCGATGGCGTGATCAACCGCCGAATCGTCCTCGTAGCCGCAGACCTCAATGCACACGAGACCGACCGCGCTGGCGACACGCTTGCAGTACTCGATCAGATCATCGAACGTCTCGTAGCGTGTCTGTGTCAGGTCCATCTCGCAGCCTTCGATGACGGCCGCGTAGTTGGAATGGCCAATGCCGAAGCGTTTTTGGGCATCGGCAAGCGCTGTCCATATCGCCCCGGACTCGTTGCCCTCGTAGGCGTTGCCGAGGCGAACCCTCACATCTGCCAGTTCGGCTGCTGGATCACCCTCCCGATCAGGCTCGTCCACGATGTCGTCACAGAGCCGGCAGAAAGCGTAGGTCGCGTAGATGGCTCTGCGCTTCTCTTCAGGCAGTGTCAGAAACGCGTAGTAGAAGTTCGTCGACGCCTCGCGCGTGATCTGCGCGCATGCCTCGTATGCCTCATCCACTTCCCAGTTGGACTTCGAATCGGGCATCTTGGCCGTGGTGGATGTCATCTGCTTTAGTGTGAACAGCGCCGCTAGTGGTTCGCAGGCTTGAAGAGGCCGCCGGATAACGGACTCATCCCCAGCTTCGAGCGTACATATGCCGAAGTCAGAAGCCGAATCTTCCTGAACCTCGATACTTCCGGCCGGACTGAAAGAACATCATAGTCCAGCTTCTCGATCTCGCGAAGAATGCTCAGGCCACCACCGGTGAAGAGAGCAAGGTCGATTCGGGCTTGCCCGCCAACACGGTCAACCAGCTCGTATCCCTTCACGAATAGCTCGCGAGCACGGTCGACCTGGAAGCGCATCAGGTCTCTGAACTCCTGAGTCGCCACGCCGCTTGCTATCGTCTCCTCTGTGATGCCGAAGCGTTCCATCTCGTCTGCCGGGAGATAGATTCGGCCAATCGAATAGTCGCGGGCTACATCCTGCCAGAAGTTGGCCAGTTGAAGGGCAGTACAGGTGTTGTCTGCCAGAGCATGCAGCTCTTGATCTCGATATCCAAAGATGTACAGGACGAGGTGGCCGACGGGATTTGCAGAGTGATCGCAGTAGTCGAGCAGCTCTTCGTAGTCGGGATGCTTGAGAACAATCTGGTCACGCCGGTTGGCTTCGATCAGCCTGTCGAACGGTTCTCTTGGTACATTGAACTGCTCAATGGTCTTTTGCAGAGCGATGAAGTAGGGGTGACCGGGCGAACCCTCGTAACAGAGATCGAGCTCTGCTGACCACGCATCAAGAAGGGCCAGCCGGTCTCCCTCCGCCTCATCGCCAAGGTCATCGACTCCGCGGCAGAACGCATATACCGAGTAGAAGTGCTTCCTGAGATCGGCGGGGATCAGCCGCGTGCCGACAGAGAAGTTCTCGTAGTGGGTCTTAGCAAGACGTTCGCAGTGGGAGAACGCTTCGTCTACGTACTCCGGGCTGCCAGGCTGGGATGTGAGGACGGGGCCTGGCAGTTCGGCGGTCTGGCTCACCGGCGTCCGCATCGATTGGACTCCTTGAGAGGCTTGCCAGACTGCGAGCATCGACCTTTCGCCTGCTCAGGCGAGGCCGGAAACCTGCACCGCCACATTTCTGGGCTTCGGCTCATCAAGTTCGACTACGAAGATGCGTTGGAACTCACCAAGCAGAGGCTTGCCATCAATCACCGGCACGGTTTCGTTGGTGCCAAGGATCATGTGCTGGCAGTGCGAATGACCGTTGGGGCACTCGTTCGGGCGCACGCTCACGGTGCGAATAGCGAAGTCGTTGTGCCCGTAATACATGTCCTTGGGCGCAGTGCGATCAAGGAAGTGCTCCATATCGGTCAGGAGCAGAGGCTCGTTCTCATTGATGATGATCGAGCAGGTGGTGTGAGCGCTGTGGACAAGAACCTGGCCGTTTGAAACGCCAGATTCGGTCACCAGCTCGCGCACTGTATCGGTTATGTCGACGAAATCTGGCGCGTCCTTGGTCTCGACGGAGAGAATCCTGCTGAAAACTCTCCACTCGGAACCAGTCGAAAGTCCACCGGGAGTGGCCCCGTTGAGTACGCTAATTCGGC
>JANQIZ010000193.1 GCA_028281895.1 Dehalococcoidia bacterium | reverse complement strand
GGGTTGGGGCAGCGGTGCTCAATCCGCCACCTCCTGGCCATCCGGGCTGCCACTCGGATCTGGCGCGCTTACTTCCATCCCTACCGGCATGCTGAGCGCTCCGCCAAGCGAGTCGCCGCGCTTCACCCGGTATGTCGTGATGCCTGCGCCAACCAGCCGTCCGACCGCATCCGAGTTGTCTTCGCCACCGAACGATTCCTGATCCATGACTACAGTGTTCAGCTTCACGCCTCGCCTCTGGAGTCCAGAAAGAGCCTCAACCCACGGGCCGTCTGAAGCAGCGGTGATTACGACCAGTGATGTGGACTGGCTGAACTCGCGCTCCAGGTCACCCAGCATCTCGATCAGTGAAGTCTCGCCAACCGGGAGGCTTGCGGCGATGTGGCGCATCACCAGCTCGCGATGTCCAGATGTCTGCTCGGGAGGAGCCACGATCGACTCACTGCCGTGCGCCGCGTAGCCAACAGGCAAGAATGCTCGCGTGTAGCGATCCACGACAGATGCTGCGAGAGTCGCCCCGTACTCGTCAGTGGACTCTTCGCCTGATCCTGCCTGCGCGTCCCGGTGTTGATCGAAAACCACCCACAGATGGCTGGATGAGCCCTGGTCGAACTGCTTCACCATGAGCTGTCCGGTGCGGGCTGTGGAGAGCCAGTGAATCCTGCTGATGCTGTCGCCTGCTGTGTATTCCCGGACAGACGCCACATCGGTGCTCACAACATTGGCGCGTTGCCTTCTCGAATGCTCGCCGACAAGATATGGATTCGGCGCTGCGAAGTCTGGCAGCTCCACGATTTGCGGGTAGACGAGCGCCTTCTCTGCGCCCTCGAACTCGACCTCACGCGGGAACAGCGAGAACGGATCGGCCACTCGAACCACAAGCGGACCCAGGGTGTATTCACCTCTACGCGTGAGCCTGGCTTCCGACTCGACGACACTGAACGGGACCATGATGCTGAGCGGCATCACCTGGCTGAATCGCGCTCCTGGCAGAGTCGTCTTGTCCTCCACCTCCACCCAGGCCTTGGGAGTTCGGCCACGGTTGTAGATCTTGATCTGCTCGGAGATCGTGTCTCCTACGGAGAACGGACCAGAAGGCCTTCTCACTTCGGCGTCGATCTGGCTTGCGCCTGCTCGTGACCACAGCCAAGAGACCAGGATGAGCAAGGCGAGGATGTAGTTCAGCTTGACGGCCAGATCGAAGCCGGTCGCCATAGAGCTCATGAAGAGCAGGACCATCAGGGAGAGGATGGCCCAGAGCACAGGCCTACGCTTCAGGTTCCTGATAGCGCGCCGACTGGTGCGATCTGTGTCTCTTGACTGGCCGGCCTCTGCCGGAGCCGCCGAGAGGCCACGGTTGCCAGAGGAATAGCCTTGTGAGCGCTGTCGCAGCATCAAACGTCAGTCCTGGTCATCGGCAACTAGCATGCGAGCGCGGGCCGATCGAAGTCTCTACTCGGTTGTCACGAAGGCTGCCGTCCACCACCGCCGCCAGGGACAGGCACGGAGCCCACGATCTCGTCGACGATCGCCTCCTGCGTGATGCCTCGCATTCGCGCCGAAGGTGAGAGCAGAACCCGGTGCGCCATGATCGGCGTGGCAATCGCCTTCACGTCATCAGGCGTCACGAAGTCGCGGCCCTTCACCATCGCCATCGCCTTCGCACCCTTCATGAGGTTGAGAGACGCCCTTGGCGAGACACCGAGAGCCGCTTCGCGATGCGTTCGAGTGGCATTCGCCAGGTCAACGATGTACTGCTTCACCAGTTCGTTGATGTAGATGTCGTCAGCCGATCTCTGTATCTGGAGAATGTCTTCAGGCGTGCAGGCAGAGCTCAACTCATCGATCGGGTCGACCGCTTCCCGGCGGTCCATGATCGCCACCTCGTCTTCGCGGGAAGGGTAGCCAAGGGAGATGCGCATGAAGAACCGGTCCAGCTGCGCTTCGGGAAGAGGGAACGTGCCCTCGTACTCAATCGGGTTCTGAGTCGCCAGCACCATGAACGGCTCAGGCAGCTCGTGAGTCACGCCCTCAACCGTCACCTGCCGCTCGCCCATCGCCTCCAGCAACGCCGACTGCGTCTTTGGAGTCGCCCGATTCACCTCGTCTGCCAGAACGATCTGGGCCATGATCGGCCCGGTGCGGAACTCGAAATTCTCCGTTTTCTGGTTGAAGATGGAAGCGCCGGTGACGTCGGACGGCAGAAGGTCTGGAGTGAACTGGAGTCTGCGGAACTCGCAGCCAGTTGTAACAGCGAGTGAGCGGGCGAGCATCGTCTTGCCAACGCCCGGTACGTCTTCGATGAGGATGTGCCCGCGCGAGAACAGGGATACCAGCGAAAGCTCAATCGCCCCGCGCTTACCGACGATCACCTTGCTGATGTTTTCGACGAGGGCTTCGGCGAGCCTGGTTGGCTCTACGGAAAGAGTCACTTGCTCCCCCTGCGTTGTGAGGCCAACTGAGCTGGCCGTGCATCTCTTCGCTATCCGGATTCAACAGACATGGTGGGCGATGCAGGACTCGAACCTGCGACCCCCTGTTTGTAAGACAGGTGCTCTAGCCAGCTGAGCTAATCGCCCGCAAAGATCGATAGCCCGGAACTGGCACAACAACAGTTGCCCTTACGCAGTTGCGCCCCGCTGGCAGGTACGACCCTTCGCGAAAACTGGATTCCGCCCCTGGTCTGCGATCAGGCTTGCGGCTTCCAGCAGGCTGGGATTCTACAGGAGTGGGATGATGCGCAGCGGACGGCCGTATTCGCGGTGTGCAGGTAGATGCGAATGAGGTGGCGCGCTTGGCGGGATTCGAACCCACGACCTCAGCCTTCGCAGGGCTGCGCTCTATCCAGCTGAGCTACAAGCGCTTGCAGTTCGGGCAAAATCTCAGTGGTGCCGAGGGAGAGATTCGAACTCTCACGTCCGTAAGGACACTACGCCCTGAACGTAGCGCGTCTACCGTTTCGCCACCTCGGC
>JANQIZ010000220.1 GCA_028281895.1 Dehalococcoidia bacterium | reverse complement strand
CGGGTGATGCGCCCTCCCTGCATCGCCCGGGCCTACCACAACTGGAAAGCGATCACAGACGTGATCGGTAGTAAAAAACTTCAAGCTGGCAGACACGGTTCCCGCGAAACGGTCACCGGCATAATGCAACTGCATTCGCTCAGTTACATCACTGCGTCTGAGGTTGACGCCGACGACTATTTCACAGCAATGCGGAGCAACCTTGACTCGCTAAGGGTCGCGTTTGGCTGAGGTTAGCCGATGAAGTTCAGGGTCTCTGAAGCGAGCGCCAGGACATGTATCTGCACTTCATTCCATGATTTCAAAATGAGATAGAGATCAATGGTCCAGAGTCGATCTGAAATCATGAACCCATATGCTGGGGTTGAATCCGCAACCGTGGAGCAGTGCAAGATTGAGTGCATCTGCCCCGAGCTGGTTGCTCCTATCGTCGGCAAGGTCGTCACTGCTCCGGATGCTGAGCGAGTAGGGCAACTGTTTTCGGTCCTCGCAGACCCCACGCGCATCAGGATCTTGCACGCGCTGAGCATGGCCAGCGAGTTATGCGTGTGCGATATCGCGTTCCTGGTGGATCTGTCACAATCTGCCGTCAGCCATCAGCTCCGCACGCTTCGAATGGCAGATGTGGTTGCGCGACGTAAAGACGGGCGCACGATGTTCTACTCACTTTCGGATGAGCACGTACGGACCATGCTTCAGAACGGATTCGAGCACCTGGATGAGCCACGCGGCTGAAGTTAGGTGGTGGAAAATGCCGATGGAAACAGCTGCAGCAAGCGTTCCCCCAGAGCCGCAGAATTGATCGCAACAACGATGCCGGCAACCCGGTGCATCCTGGACTAGACTCGCTGCAGGCCTTCGCTTCAGATACTGGCTACGTTGAGCATGAGGTGCAACGAATGATCATCGTCTCCTGGAACGTAAACGGGCTTCGCGCGGCGGCGAGGCACGGCTTTGTTGAATGGCTTGCCGACGCATCGCCCGATGTGCTCTGTGTCCAGGAAACGAAGCTAAGCGCCGACAAACTCCCACCAGAGCTAAACGAGATATCGCCGTACATTAGCCGTTTCTCGTTCGCCGAGCGCAAGGGCTATAGCGGAGTCGCCCTCTACTCAAAAACACCGCCTGAGTCGGTCGAGACGACATTCGGCTCGCCGGAGTTCGACAACGAGGGCCGTCACCAGTTCATCGACTACGGCGACTTCGTCCTCGCCAACATCTACTTTCCGAATGGCCGGATGTCCAAGGAGCGGCTTGACTACAAGCTCGCCTACTACGATGCGTTTCTTAAGTTTGCAGACAGTGTCCGATCCAGCGGACGCAACCTGGTTATCTGCGGAGATGTGAACACGGCGCACAAAGAGATCGACATCGCCAGGCCGAAGGAGAATGCCAAGACATCGGGCTTTCTCCCCATTGAAAGAGAATGGATGGACACGCTGCTAGGTCATGGCTTCGTCGACACCTTCAGGATGTTCGACGAATCGCCAGAGCAGTACACATGGTGGTCTCAGCGGGCCAGGGCTCGAGAGCGGAACGTGGGTTGGAGGCTGGACTATTTCTTCGCAAATGAAGAGCTCGCGCCGAGCGTCAAGCGTTCATGGATCATGGCTGACGTCATGGGATCCGATCACTGCCCGATTGCGCTTGAGCTCGATGTCTAGGGCCAACTGAGTCGAGCGACCCTGCTGCCTGGCGAATCCCCTTGTCTTTCTAGGATTCTCAGAGCCGGAAGCAGTCGTCGGAACGCGGTTCTCCGTGGAGATGCCGCACGCGGGCCGCGGATGACTCACCGGTAAGGCCTCTCCACTAGACCGAACAGGTCGTCGATTATTACAGCCGTACGCTCGGTTTGTTAAATGATACTAACTATCATTAAACCTTATTGCGGATGAAAGGTCTCGCGCATAGAATCGGCCGTCCGGATCACAAGTGCATCACTAGATCATCACTTACCGACTCTCTATCTCGGATAGTGATGATATGAAGTATCAATTAACACTAAGTAAAGATTGAAAGGATTGATTAGCGATGAGCGCTGTTTTCACAACCCGTAGAGCTGCCATCTGGCTGCTGGTTCTGGCGGCTTTAGGGATCTCCATGGCTTGCACCAGCGAGGAGCCGACTCCAACTGCTGCACCCACAGCCGTGCCGACTGCCACTCCAACGGCTATTCCAACAGCAACTCCCACTGCGACTCCAACACCTACGCCCACAGCGGTCGCTACTGCTACCCCAACGGTTAAGGCGAGTGGCCTAACGCGGGGACGTCTCGTGGCCGCCTCGGCGACTCTCCCCGAGGTGTATGTAGTGGACCTTGACTCCTTTGAGGTGTCGACTTTGTCCGTCACAGCTGAGAACGCGATCCTCCAGGGCACAGGAGGGATGAGTCCCTACAGTTGGATGGTGCACTACTTCAACGATCGCGTTGAGATCGTGGACGTCGGACTGGATTTCACCCGCCACGGAAACCACTACCATCTCCACAAGACCGATCCCAAGATCCACGAGTTCTCGATGGACGGCCCGAATCCCGCCCACATTGTCGAGCACGACGGGCTAGTGGCCGTGTTTTTTGATGGCACCGGTGAAGTCCGCCTGGTCACGGAGAGTCAGCTGGCGTCTGGAGAGGAAGTCGACATTGATGCCGTGATGGCGAACATGCCACACCACGGCGTTGCCTTTGAATTCCACGACCACATGCTCGTTACCAGGGCCGAGAGCGTAGATGACACGGTGATTGTCAACGGTGTCGTCGCATTTGCCCACAACGACACGAGCACGACGGTGTACGAGAGTGAAACCTGCAGCAGCCTGCACGGAGAGGCCTCTCTAGGCCATCACATCGCCTACGGTTGTGACGAGGGAGTTCTCCTTATTGAGCACACAGGCAGCGGATTCTCGTCAGAAATGATCCCCTACCCTGATGGTTCGAGTGCTCGGCCATTCCTTTTCCATTCCCACGTGGATTCGCCGGTGATAGTCGGCGACTTTGGGCAGGGGTTGGTGACCGTCGACCCGGCTACATCCGCTGTGACCACCCACAGTCTGCCTTCTGCTCACAAGGGGTATACGTTTGAGGACGGCGAGCACCTCCTTGTCCTAGCGGCCGACGGAAACCTGTATCGAGTGTCGCTTAACGACTTCTCAGTGGAGGGAGAACCCCTCTCGCTCGTCCCGCCATTCGGTGATGACGACACGGCAAACGTTCATGTCGCTGCTGGCAGGCTGTATGCCCTGGACAGCCGCGACGCGTCGATCGTGGCAGTTGACCTGGAGGACTGGGAGGTTGTCGACGCTGGGATCGTGCTTCCGTCGGCACCGAACACCTTCGCGTTCCGCGCGATTGCTGCTGCGTCGTCTGACTGGTAGAGCTTAGTTCCCGGATAGCAAGGCAGGAGCGCATCAAGGTGCGCTCCTGCCTGCCGTGGGGCGCACGCCCATTGGTCTGTCAGGCGCACGGGTCCAGCAGCGGCGGTGGTTTTCGATTCTCGCTTGTGGATCGGATGGCTGGTCTGACGGCGAAGAAGACAGGATTCGAACCTGCATTACCGTTGCCGGTAGACCTGTTTTCAAGACCCGGTTGGCCGTTAGGATCGGCCGAATATTCTGCGCCACAGTGGTCTGGCACCTGGAGGCGCAATGCGCGGCTTCAGTATCCGGCCACACAACCAGAATGAACCCCAGATGATGCCGTCTCTTTGTATAGGGCGGGTCACCAGCGCGGGGTCTGAGACCACATCTATCGTTCCGCCCAGGGTCTTGACATGCGCCCAGACGAACTGGTTTCCAGACATGCTGTTCGTGATCTTGTCTGTTTCCAGCACTCGTCCGGAGAAAATCGCTCGCGCCTCCCAGGTGTCACCGAACGTCCCGGAAGGGATAAATGACTCGGGTGCGAACCCTGGCACCTGATCCTGCCGTTCATAGAACTGCTCTTCGCTGAACTGCTCTTCGCTGTCGTACACGTACAGCTCGTCCGCGAAGGCGCTGAGGCGCACCGTGCTGATGAACGGATAGTCGAGCTTCCCACATGCGTATCGGTCTGGGACATCGAATACGAATGGATAGTCCCCTTGAGTCGGGTCATCGCCTGTCGGGTCCGCCCATCCCGTCACAGCTATCTTTCCTTGTCGATCGGATGAGGAGCCAACATCGTCGGTCAATCCCACTCTGATCGAGGAGCGGCCGCTGAAATAGGGATTCAGATCCCAGACGGAGTCTTGTGGCTCTAAAAAGTAGGTCCAGAGTTCGATCCCGGGTTCAGAAGACCAACGTGCGTAGTATCCGTTGCCCGCGGCGATCCGTTCGGATTCGCCTTTGATCTTCGTGATCAGCGCGTTGAGGTCATCTTCGGTTTCGATATTGAAACCGATCGCCGAAAAGTGGTTTGGCATGGCAATCCCCGGAATCACACTCTGCGCGAGATAGGAATGCCTAGGTTAAGCGAAACAGGCTGGCAGAGGGGGCAGGATTCGAAACTGCGTTACCGTTGCTGACATACCTGTTTTCAAGACAGGCGCACTGATCCAATCTGCCGCCCCTCCAATTCATTCACGAGATTCCCATCAACTTCATTTCATCTTCACGCGGCATTGGTCAACTGAACTCCATCGAGACTGAAAGGAGTTCGAAATGGAAACGAAGAAGTTGATGATCGCCGCAACAACTGCGATAGCCGCGGTTGTCGGTGGCCTTCTGGGCGCTGCGGTGACCCAGAGCGGCAGCCAGGCGAGCGCACAGCCGATTGAACCCGTCCCGGCAACCGCCGTCCCCAGGACCGCCGAGGCCGCTGAGAAGACCTCGGACAAGGAGCATGAGTCACGTCACGACGAGGACTGCTCATGTGACTACGAGTGGGAGTTTGAGGAAGGGGACTGGGAGCCGTCTGCGGAAGAGATCGCTGAGATCAATGCCGAGACAGACGCGCTGGTCGCCCACCTCCAGGGCCTCGGATTCAGCATCCAGGTTGAAGAGGACGAGTTCGGCATCCGCTACCTTGAGTTCGAAGGTGACGAGGCGACCGAGAAGGCGCTCTGGGAGGCAGTCGATGCCTATGATCGCCAGCTGTTCCTCGACGAGATCGCAGGCTGGTCAGACGACGAGCGGGCCGAGTGGAACGCCGAGATAGACGAGCTTGTGGCTGAACTGGCTGAGGAAGGCGTGGTCGTCGAGACTGAAGAGATCGCCCCTGGTGTCCGTGACATTGTCTGGACAGAGCAGATCGAAGAGGCACTCTGGGGCCTGGAGTCCCACGAGTGTGACGCACACTTCGACGAGTACTTCTACGATGACTGGGCTCCGTCAGAAGCAGAGATCGCTGAGATCAATGCTGAGACAGATGCTCTCGTCGCTCACCTCGAAGGCCTTGGATTCACCGTAGTCATCGAAGAGGATGAGTTCGGTGTCCGCTACGTTGAGTTCGACGGTGACGAGGCGACTGAGAAGGCACTCTGGGAGGCGGTCGACGCCTACTACGAGCAGCTCTGGCTTGACGAGATCGCCGGCTGGACTGACGAAGAGCGTGCAGAGTGGAATTCCGAAGTCAACGCCTTCGTCGCTGAACTGGCTGAGGAGGGCATAATCGTCCAAACGGAAGAGATCGCACCGGGTGTCATCGACATCGTCTGGAGCGACGAGCTGGAGCGGATGCTTGACGAAGACGACTTCGAAGAAGTGTAGTCTCCTGCCCGAGAGATCAAGATGAAGGGACGAATAGTCCTCGCAGAAGACGATCTTTGCCTGGTTCGGATCGTCTTCTGCGAGGACTATTCGTCCCTTCATCTTGATCTCTCGGGCAGGAGACT
>JANQIZ010000203.1 GCA_028281895.1 Dehalococcoidia bacterium | reverse complement strand
CGATGAAGCTCGGGCTCGCCTCATGGATCTTTGCATCTTTGCTGGGAGTTCCGCTCGGGGTGATCGCAGCTGTGAAGCGGGGATCGCTATGGGACTATCTTGCGCGCGGCCTCGCACTGTTCGGAACAGCCATCCCCAACTTCTGGCTGGGAATCATGCTGATCACAGTGTTCTCAGTGCAGCTACGCTGGCTGCCTGTGGCGACCTCCGGTCCGGGGTTCCTTTCGATCCCGCACCTGGTCCTGCCGACGATTGTGCTAGGAACGGCAACCGCCGCAGGCTACGTGCGTATCACCCGCTCCTCAATGCTGGAGGTTCTCGATTCAGAGTTCCTGAGATTGGCGCGAGCAAAGGGTGTCACCGAGACGAAAGCGGTCTGGAAGCACGGTCTTCGAAACGCACTCATACCGCCTCTGACCATATCGTCTGAGCTGTTCGCCGGCTTCATTACGGGATCGGTGCTGGTTGAGACCGTTTTCGCGTGGCCCGGCCTTGGACGGCTTGCCATCGATGCCGTGAACAACAACGACTTCGCGCTCGTCACAGGCGTCACCATGTTCTTCGTGGTCATCTGGGTGATAACGAACCTCGTCACCGACATCATCTACCTCTGGGTCGACCCCAGGATCAGGCTGGCCAACTAATGACGGCCGAAACGATACAAACCCTAAAGCCCTCGATCTCGCTCTCCTATGGCGCACAGTCGCCTGGACGCTCAGCATGGCGATTCATGCGAAGGTGGCCGATCGCTCCGCTGGTCGTGCTCTTGCTGTTGTTGATCGCCGGACTGTTCTCTCCTTTGGTGGCGCCTCATGATCCGGAGTTTCAGACCCTCTCAGCACGCCTCGCGGCGCCATCTCTCTGGGGCTCGGACTGGTACGACGAGCATCCTCGTGTTGAGCAGCGGTACATCTTTGGCGCGGATCATGTGGGCCGGGATGTTCTGTCACGAGTCATCTTCGGCTCTAGAATATCGCTGCTGGTCATCATCACTTCGCTCCCGGCCGGTGTGATCGTTGGCACAAGCCTCGGGCTGACCGCCGGTTACTTCGGCGGCAAGATCGATGAAGTGATCATGCGGCTCTGGGATATCTGGGCGGCGATACCGTTCCTGCTAATCGCACTCGTGATCGCGACTGTGGCGGGCAGCGGTCTCTGGATGGTCATTGGCATTCTTGCCCTGGCCTCGTGGAGCGCGTTTGTTAGGAACGTTCGCGCTGAGACGCTGACTCTGAAGGACCGCGAGTTCGTAAACCAGGCGCGGATCATGGGTGCGTCACCATTTCGAGTCATGTTCCGGCACATCCTGCCGAACCTGGTCAACACCGTTGTCGTCATCGCGACACTGCGCGTCGGAGGCCTGATCCTCGCCGAAGCATCACTGAGCTTCCTTGGGATCGGAATACCGAAGAGCACGCCGACATGGGGCAACATGATCTCGGACGGACGGGGTTTTCTCGACGACGGCTACTGGATATCGCTATTCCCAGGTCTAGCGCTGTTCCTGGTGGTGATGTCCTTCAACTTCACAGGCGACTGGCTACGTGATCGCTGGGATCCGAGGCTGCGACAGCTGGACTAATGCCACGATTCGATGAGCGACCTTGCCTTGTCGGGCCAGTCAACCGTTGTGCCGGTTGCGCCAGAGCGGTATACGTTCTCCAAGAACGCCTCGTTTTCCAGGCCGCCGATGCCCCATCCGCGTATGACGTATCCGTTGCCTGTGGCCAGCTGAACTTCTTCCTGCGTGACAGTCTCGGCGTTGGGGTAGAGCCCTGAACATCCGATTCGCTCTGCCAGCTCAATCACGGCGGTGTCGATGCGTCGCACGAGCCAGCCGTGGCTTCGCTCGCCGAGGATCATGGTCGAACGTCGAAGCTGCTGAGCAAAGAACGAAGTGATCGTTAAGCCGGGTACCGCATATGGTTCGGCATCGAGCATGTCGATCCATCCTGCTCGCCGCAGCTCTTCCGCTGTCAACTCAGCGACTCGCGGGTCGAGTGACTTGAGCTCAAGGTGAATGTGTGCCCTGCCCTGGTATCGCTCCAGCACCTCGGCCAGTGTGGGAATCTTCGTTGACTCAGACGCTGGCAGGTCCGGGAAGTGATTCCCTGCGTCCATACCTTTGAGCTCCGCAAGGGTGTAGTCATGCACACCACCGGAAGCGCCAGTCGTTCGTGTCAATGTCGAATCATGGAAAACTACGGGAATGCCCTCTCTGCTGATCTGCACATCCAGCTCAAAGTTCTCAAAGCCTTGCTCAAGTGCAAGATCGAATGCGGCAAACGTGTTCTCCGGAGCGGCGATTGAGTGACCACGGTGGGCGATAAGAGTGAACATCTTTTCTAGAACCTCAGTACGTGGATCGGCCGGGGCCGATCAAGGATGGCAAGAACGGAATTTCAAGCGCAACGAAGGTTAGGTGACGAGCGTTAGAGCGACCTAATCGCAAGTCGCAAAGGCCGCAGAAACCAAGTCAACGGATGATGCTGATCAACGCAACCAGACCTGCCGGGTCTGCATTGCCTACACCGCTACCCGGCTTCCAGCAGTTCGGCCAGCTCGAGACATGGATCGATATCGGTCTGGCACAGGACTACGGCGTTCCCAACCACAAGGTAGTCGTTGTACTGCGTGCGATTGCCAGTTGAAGTGATGATGCCGCCGCCTATGTTGGAGTTGGGCGAGCGGCCAACCGCATCCGCAGCCGAGTCAGCCCCTGCACTCCGGGCAAGCTCATGAGATGAGTAGAAGCGGATCTCAACATCACGCTGGCTGTAGAAGCCGTACCAGATAGTGTCGGCTTCAGGAACGGTCTCCGTTGAGAACTCTTTCGATTTCTTGAAGCCTGCCGATGTGAAGGAATCCAGCGTGAACGAGTCGGCCTCACGGATCACGATCGGGCCCTCTTGCTCAGGCGCTTCAGTAGCATCAGAACCACTACCTGAACCGCATGCCGCGGTCAGAGCCAGGGAGAGCATAACCACACTGACGATCCCACGCCTGGCAACTGTGAATAGTCTCATCAGCTCCACCTGTCTCCGGGTTTTCGCATGGCAAGTCTAAACCGGTGATCAGTCACGCTATTTAGATGCGGTCGACGGTTGAATCCTGTGTGCACGCGAGTCAGGAACTCGTGCTCATCCCGCATCGGCGCCTGGAACTCAATGTGCTGCATCGTCTCGGTCACGCTGTCTCCTGTGGCCGGCTGTCCATCAAGGAATTGCCTTCGAAGCGCCCTGAAGTTTCAAGCGCCTCGCCGCAGCGCCAGGCCGGGCGTCGCTTTCGTGTTCTCGCCATCATTGATCACGATCTCGCCGTTGACGATCACGTAGTCGATTCCGACCGGATAGTGCTTGGGATCCTCTCGAGTGGCATCGGTCCGCACCGTGTCAGGGTCAAAGATGACTATGTCGGCACGGAAGCCGTCACGCAGAATGCCGCGGTCCGGCAGCCCCAGCCGCTGCGCCGGGAATGAAGTCATCTTTCTTATCGCCTCAGGCAGTCGCAGATGCTTCTCAGCGCGGACAAACTCGGCGAGCACGATCGGGAAGCAGCCGTAGGTCCGCGGGTTGGGATACTCACCGAACAGGATCGCGTCGGAGGCGATCATGCCGTAGGGGTGCGAGACGAATGCCGGCAGCGTGTGAGGGTTGGTGCCTGTGCCGACTTCGGAAATGCCCAGGTTCTCGCTGATCAGCAGATCGAATAGAGCGTCGGCAGGATCCTGCTCGCGCATCTCGGCGATCGACGTAATGTTGCGCCCGTCGTACTTGTGGTTCTCCGGCTGAGTGAAGTTCGTCAGCCAGCGATGATCCCAGATGTCTCGTGCATCGGAGCGTGAATTCAGCTCCTTCTTCATCTTCGCCCGGTCGTCAGGATCCTTCAGTGCCGCCATCAGACGCTCCGGCCCACCGTCCTTCGCCCAGAACGGCATGTGGATCGCCACAGTCGTCCCAGAATACGGGTACGTGTAGCAATCAAAGGTGACATCCAGCCCCTCGTCCCTTGCATCCTCGACAAGGCCAAGATATCCAAGATGACTGCCTTCTCCCTGGCTCGGCTGGCGGAAGTGGGTCAGGTGGACGGGAATGCCGGACTTTCGACCAATCTCTATAGCCTCTTCCCATGGCGCGTACACGCCCTTTGCCTTCAGCGATGCCCTGGTGTGGGTGTGATAGAAGCCGCCGAGCTTTGCAGTAGTCTCAGATAGCGCTATCAGCTCTTCTGTGTCTGCGTACGCGCCGGGGG
>JANQIZ010000169.1 GCA_028281895.1 Dehalococcoidia bacterium | reverse complement strand
ATCTTGTTCTTGGATGAGGAGATGATTGACCGAAGCTGGCCGACAGGGAACTGCTTCGGGTCGATGTCCATCTCCTGCAGGATCCGGCGGATGACGCGTGACTGGTCGTCATCGTCGTAGATCGTGAATCCCTGCTTGAGGCCAACGTACTCGCCGTCGAACCTAAGCATAAGAGCGCAGAAGCTGTGGAAGGTGAAGACTCGGAGCTGGTCTGCCGCAGATGGGACGAGCCGCTGGCAGCGATCTCTGAGCTCCCGCGCCGCTTTGTTGGTGAATGTGACGGCGAGGATTCGGTACGGCGGAACGCCTTTCGCTCCTGTGAGATAAGCGAGGCGATGCGCCATGACGCGCGTCTTGCCAGAGCCGGGTCCAGCGACGAGCAGGAGCGGGCCGTCGGTGTAGGAAGCGGCCTCTTTCTGGCGATCGGAAAGACCGTCCAAGATGCTGTCTGCGAGAGCGGGCGACTGGCTCGGTTGGGAGGGCGTTGAGGTCATGCCCTCATGCTAACAATGACCCGAGCATGCGCAGGGCGGATTGGCGCTCTTTTAGGCCGCTTCGCTCTTGCGGCCTTCACCGGCCAGGACCACCGGCATCTCGGCCTCAGCGACAGTGCCGCGGCCAGTGCTGCTCTGGAGTGAGATCTCTCCGCCATGCAGGCGAACGAGCCCGCGAGCAAGCACCAGTCCGAGTCCAGAGCCAGGGTCTTCGGTGTCATTCTCACTGCGCGGAGATCGCTGGCCCGGATCGAACGGCTCGAAGACCGTTTCTAGCTGCTCTTCGCTCATTCCGCGGCCCTGGTCAACGACCCGGATCAGCAGCCTGTTGCCCTCTGTCCACATCTCAAGGTCCACCGGCATGTCGTCGGCAGAGTACCGGGATGCGTTCGATACAAGAGCTGAGACGATCTGGGTGAGCCGCATCCTGTCGGCCCAGATCGTGGCCTTTGTAGGCGATGTGGTGCACCGAAGCTCTTGCCCGCGAGCTTCGAGCGCGGGGCTCAACTCCCGGGTGATGCTCTCAGCGAGATCCGATATCCCAAACTCAGTTCGGTCAAGACCAACGGTGCCTGCCCGCATTCGGGCGTAATCGACAAAGTCGTTCAGCAGGCGGAGCAAGCGGCGTCCAGAGCGGCCGGCCTTGTCGACCCTCGAGATCTGGTCATCGGTCAGGTTTCCGGGCTTGTTCTGGCGCAGCAGATCGAGGTAGGTCATGACGGTTGCCAGCGGACCCTTGAGATCGTGCGCCATGCGGCGGAGCAGCTGGTCGTCCGAGATGGTTCCCGGTCGCTCCTCACCGGCGCTCTTGGCCTGGCCAGAGATGGCGAGTCCGGCGACGTCTGCGACGGATTTGAAGTAGTTGAGAGATGAGACGGGATAGGCGTTGCTTGAGACGCTGTTCCCTGCCAGCAGAACGCCCATCAGGCGGTCATCGTCCATGATCGGAGCGGCGAGCTGGACTCCGTGCTCGCTGAATACAGCCTCGTCCCATTCATCGAACGGTATCGCCGATTCGCCGAGGAACGGATCAGATGAGCGGAGAACGGCGTCCTGGGATTCGAGCCACTTGGGCACCTGCGAGTTGTGCTTCAGGCGGATGAATGGCGCATCGGGACGAGTGTCGGCCGATGTCACAAACCACTCCCGGTCTTCCGAGAGGAGCAGCACTCCGGCCCAGCCAGCCTGGATAGCGCTCTGGGCAGAGACCGCTATCCGGTTGACTAGATTCGAGTACTGGTTGGGGCCATCTGGCATCAGTGCCACACCTTGGTGAGCTTTCGGATGAGTGGTCGGGCGCTGCTTGAAGTAGTGCCCGGCCTGGACCGGTCGGGTGGGACTGCGGCTATCAGGCTGCGGCGGAACTGGCGCGCTGCTCCACGTAGACGTAGCCAAAACCCCTGCGAGTGATGATCAGCTTCGGGCTGGAGGGGTTTTCCTCTACCTTGCGGCGAAGGTGGCCAACATGCCACTTCACAAGCTCTTCGGTGTCGTACTCCCGGCCCCACACACTGTGCAGCAGCTGCTCTGCAGGAACCGGCTGGCCCTTCTGGCGAACCAGCATCGAAAGAAGCTTGTACTCGGTTGGAGTCAGGTCAACTTCATCGCCGCGAACGTTGACCGTTCGGCGGGCGAAGTCGATCTCGATCGCATCATCTGAGAACTTGTCGACAGTGGTCGGAGCGGATGTGCTGCTGGAGCGGCGAAGACCGGCGGATACTCTTGCCAGCAGCTCCCCCATGCCAGTGCCCTTGACGATGTAGTCGTCAGCGCCCTTCTCGAAGGCACGGATCTTCTCTCGCTCGTCAGCAAGGCCGCTCAGGATAATCACCGGGACGTTTGACATGGAGCGGATGCGCTCGCAGAGGTCGAATCCGGTTGTGCCTGGCAGCAGGACATCAAGCAGGACAAGATCTGGCTGAAACTCATAGAAGACCCGAAGGGCTTCATCGCCATCTCCAACCGCCCTGGTCGAGTATCCCTCCTCAACCATCGCTTCGTTGAGGGCTTCTCGAATGTCAGCGGAGTCTTCGACGATGAGGATCTTCTGAGAAGGCATTTCCTGGTCCACCTGTAAAAACTGAGCACGCGTCTCGACCGACACCTCAAGTGTGGCCGCCACTCCGGCCGGGCTGCGCTGGGCATCGCCACGGTGACGGCTGTTGAATCTTTCAATGGGCATAGGAGAACCCCCCTACCGGTCGCACATACGCAGCCTGCGAGGAGGTCCGCGCAGAGAGTGTCGCCGGAGATTAGAGTCCCACTCAGATTGGAGCATCAGCGGCTGGAACGCACCCTCTTCGC
The DNA here is from genome assembly GCA_028281895.1 of Dehalococcoidia bacterium. Lineage (GTDB taxonomy): Bacteria > Chloroflexota > Dehalococcoidia > Lucifugimonadales > Lucifugimonadaceae > JAJCYX01. The sequence continues at coordinate 4,881 of JANQIZ010000169.1, read as the reverse complement.
CGGCTCTCATTGATGGGGTATGTGGGCAACTTCGCACGGCTGATCCGCCGCGCCAGTGTGCGCAGAGAGAAGGTCACAGCTCTGTCGCCCTATAGGCCTACGCTGAGATGCTTTTCAGAGCTTTCGTACTGGACGGATGTACGGTCCCCACACCCAGGGCACTCCTTTCCAACCCGTCCGGACAACCTCTGCCAACCCGGTCACAACCCTGCCTCCCAGAACATGGTGCGCACACTGGCTAGATGCACGGCTGAAGCTGTGCTCGTCGTGTAGCTATGTGGCCCGAACGCGGGTCAAACGAAGCTGCGCCCGAACCTTCAGGAAGTGATGAATGTCCGCCATCAGGCTGTTAATAGTCGATAGCGAAGACCGGTTCTGGAAAGAGATTGAGCCGGAGTTCGCATCGGACCACCGTTTCGAGCAAGTGAGCCGCGCCATAACGCCCGAACAGGCGCTCGTGAAGCTACACACCGCCAGGCCATCAGTCGCCGTTGTCGACATGACTGTGCCTACTCCTGCAACGAGCGAGATGCTGCGCAGGCTTTCGACCACAACTTCACCCGTTCCGGTGATCGCCATCTGCGAAATGCTTGACGATGGCAATGTTGGGTACGCGGTTGGCGCCGGGGCGGTCGCGGTTCTCTCTCGCATGTCTCCCGCCCGCCAGGTGAGGGGAATCATCCTTGAAGTGGCCTCGGGAGCCATGCCCATCCAGCGTGATCTCTCGGAGCGGCCTGATCTTCTGCGCCGGCTAATCGCCGAGTTCCAGCACCGGCTCCGAGACTCAGGGCCGGACACAACGATTGAGTGTCCACTGACGGAGCGTGAGCGGACCATCCTTGATCTCGTGGCCTCAGGGTTTGCGAACAAGGAAGTTGCGTTCGAGCTCGGCATCTCTGAGCGGACCGTTAAGAACCACATGACAAACATCCTCGCCAAGCTCTCTGCCAAGGACCGCGCGCATGCGGTTCGCATAGGTATTCAGAGCGGCTGGATATGCAAAGAGAAATGGGAGCCAACAGCGCCTGAATCGCCTGCGCTTAGGCCAACTGAAAGGGCTGCCTGATGACCACAGTTAAGAACAACGGCGCTGATCCTGAGATTCCCGAAGAGCCTACACACGTCATCGAGATCGATGACGGTGAGGCCCAGGTCGAGGCCGAGTTCGACTGGACTTCGCTTGAGGCGAACGAGGCCGCCACGCAGCTCATCCCGGAGACGCTGGCCAGGAAGTACGTCGCCTTCCCCGCACGAGTGCAAGAAGGCAAGCTCCTGATAGTGATGGCGAACCCGAAGGACTATCGGGCTCTCCAGTCACTGGAGATGCGCGCCAGGATGGAGGTCATCCCGGTCGCCAGTCCAGCGGATGACATCATCAACGCCATCGACCTGCACTACTCGTCCTCGATGCCGGATGCGATCTCCACTGCGGTCAACAGCCGCTATATGGCGAAGACCGGCGAGCATGAGGATGTGCGAGAAATTCCGCTCGTCGTTAACACTGACGACGAGGACGATAACGATTCGAGTCCTGTCATTCAGGCTATCGACTCGCTGATCTCCCAGGCGGTGAAGGCCAGGTCAACCGATATCCACATCGAGCCAATGGAAGACCGCGTCCGGGTTCGATTCAGGATTGACGGCTACCTGCAGGAGGTCGCCAGGCTGCCGCTGGCCGCCCAGGGCGCGCTGATCTCAAGACTGAAGATCATGTCCGGGATGGACATTGCTGAGCGGCGCAAGCCGCAGGACGGCCACTTCGCAGTGAAGGTCGGCGCTTCCAGCATCGAGATTCGGTCAGCCACGTCTGACACCGTTCACGGTGAGATGGCGGTGCTGAGAATCTTGAACAAGAGCTTGAAGCTCTTCTCACTTGATGATCTCGGCATGCTGCAGCACTCATCAGAGGCGATGAAGAAGCTCCTGGGCGCTCCATACGGGATCATGCTCGTCTCTGGACCCACGGGTGCAGGTAAGACGACGACGCTTTACGCGGCGTTGAACGAGATGGACTCCAACCGCACCAACATCATCACGATTGAGGACCCGGTTGAGTACCGGTTCCCCGGCGTGAACTCGATCCAGATCAACGATAAGGCGGGACTGACGTTCCCGACCAGTCTCCGTGCTGTCTTGCGTATGGACCCGGATACGGTGCTGGTTGGTGAGATCCGAGACGCTGAGACGGCGCGCATTGCCGTGCAGGCAGCGCTGACCGGCCACCTTGTCATGTCATCGGTCCACGCGAACGATGCTGTCAGGGCCGTTAGCAGAATGGTCGACCTCGGAGTTGAGCCGTTCCTGCTGTCCTCAGCGCTGTTGGGAGTTGTCTCACAACGCATGGTCAGGCTGATCTGCGATCACTGTGGGACGGAGAAGGTGCCGGAAGGGGATGAGGCGACGGCTGCGATCGAGATGGGCTTTGACTCCACTAAGCCGATGAAGCAGGGCGAAGGATGCTACTTCTGCTCCTTCACCGGGTACAGGGGTCGTACCGGACTGTACGAAATCCTTGTTGCCTCCGAGGACTTCCGCCAGCAAATACTTGTTGAGACGGACAATTCCAAGCTCCTGGAATCGGCCAAGCAGGGTGGCTTCAGGTCGATGCGGGAGGACGGGCTCGAGAAGGTGAAGCAAGGGCTCACCTCACCCACGGAGGTCATGAAGAGCGTGTACTCACTATGACCACAGGCACTACACGACGACGATCGTCGACTATGGTACGGCGCAGACGGCGCCGAAAGCCGGTCGCGAAGAAGTCGTGGTGGCAGCGCTTCAACGAGTCCGAAATCTTCTCAAAGAAGAAGCCTAAGAAGACCGAGGTTGTGGCGTTCACAAGAGAGCTATCGACGCTGCTCGACTCCGGCATCGGCATGGGCCCTGCCCTGCTGATGCTGGCGGAAGGCAGAAAAGGATCGATGCTTGGTGACGCCATCGCGCAGATGGAGCAGGACCTTAATTCGGGCCTCACCATCGCCGAGTCGATGTCAAAGCATCCGGACGTGTTCCCGCGGATCTACGTGCGAACAGTCTCGGCGGCTGACCGCGGCGCTCCGCTCTCGACATCGCTGAAGCAGGCAGCCGAGTTCATGGATACAGCCGCCTCCGCCATAGCCCAGGCGAAGCGAGCGCTAATCTACCCGGCGATGATCCTGACGGTCGGTGTGGGTGTCGTGATTCTGCTGCTGACAGTATCGCTGCCGCAGATGATCTCGCTGTTCGAGAACCTCGATACAGAGCTGCCGGTGCCGACCAAGATTCTGATCGCGTTCTCCGATTTCTTGCGCACGTATCCGCTGTTCATATTCGGATCACTGCTGCTCGTCGCCGCAGGTCTGTTCAAAGCCAAGAGCACGCAGAAGGGCAAGGAACTGATACACCGGGCCATGCTGAGAGTGCCGCTCTTCAGCGGTGTCGTGATCTCAAGCGACCTGGCGCGCGCATCCGGCGCGCTAGCGTCACTGACAGAGGTCGGCATGCCGGTGCCTGACGCGCTGGACGTCGCCCGTGAAACGGTGGGTAACGATGTCATTCGCGGCGCTCTCACCGATGCTCGGCAGGGGCTGATCGCCGGTGAGGGGCTTGCGAGGCCACTTGAGAAAGCGGATCTGTTCCCCACGACGTTCATTCAGACGCTCAAGGTGGCGGAAGACACTGGAACGCTTGATGCCAACCTGAAGCGAATGGCTGAGTTCTACCAGAACGACGCACAGGAAAAGGTGAAGGGCATGGTCAGCCTGATCGAGCCGATGTCTACGGTGATCGTGGCGCTCGCCGTTGGCTTCGTCGCCCTCTCTGTGATCATGCCGATGTATTCGGCTCTTGGCGCACTCCAGGACTAGAGCCAGTTACGCTTCCGGATAGCGGCGTTGCGCACCCGTTCAGCGGGTGCGTTTTCGCGTCCGTCGCAATTGGTGACTGATCGGTAGCCACACCGTCACCACACCTTTACCCACTCCAACGGACATGGAACAGACAGCCCTGCGGAGTGACGATGGATATGAAGGTTTCGTCTGGTGGTCCAGGCGCAGGTGGCTCAGTGGAATTCGGGGGAAGTGAGTGGCAGATACACGCCGCAGGAAAAACGGAAGCGGATTGCGCCAGAGCGGCATCATCCTGCTGGAGACGCTGGTTGGAATCGCTGTCGTCTCCACAACCGTCCTCGCGGGAATCGTGGCCCTCTCGACAGCCTCTGTGGCTTCGAAGGAGGTCGAGGAGGATACGCAGGCCGCGGTAGCTGTGATATCGCAGGTTGAACTCATTCGCACGCTCCCGTATGTGACCACTCCCGGAACCTACGCCACCATCACACCGCCAGCCGGCTACACGGTGACGAACACCACGGCCGCCTATCCGGGCGGAAATCCGAATATTCAGAACGTGACTGTGCGGGTCCTCTACGACGGCCAGGTAGTACAGGAGCAGCAGATCACCAAGATCAACCGCTGATCGCAATGAGCAACACCAGGGAACATACGAAGAGGCTTCGCAAACAGGCGGGCTTCACTCTGATGGAGATCCTCGTCTCTGTCGGATTCATGGCGTCCCTGGCCGGCCTGATCTCCACAAGCCAGTTCCTCACCGCCAGAACACAGGTTGAGACAAACGCTGTGGCTGACGTCGCTGTCCAGACGGCGAGGACTGCGAACTGGCTGGTGAGAGACGTGCACCAGGCCGAGTCGACGAACCTGGTCGACCTGGCCTTGCCTGTCACATCGGCAACCTTCAACTGGGACGACGGTGGCCCGGTTTCCTGCACCTACTCGCTAACCGGCACGGACATGGTTCGTGACTGCGGCTCCGGCCAGCAGCCGGTTGGCAGCTATATCAGCAATCTGACTTTCGAGCGCAGCGGAGATCTGATCACTGCGCACTACCTGA
>JANQIZ010000164.1 GCA_028281895.1 Dehalococcoidia bacterium | reverse complement strand
GCGGTAGGCGCTGCTCTTCGCAGCGACGGCCTGAGAGTCATCACCGCGCTGGAAGGACGTTCCGATCGCACCCGCGGACTGGCTGCAGATGCTGGTCTTGAGGACGTTGGAACACTTCGCTCGGTTGTCGCTGAGGCGGATCTCGTGCTTTCGATCATGGTTCCCGACAGGGCGGAAGAGCTTGTCGCTGAGATCGCTCCCGAAATTCGAGATTCCGGGAAGGCGCTGGCATTCGCTGAGTGCAACGCTGTCTCACCGGGAACTGCAAAACGCATGGCGGAGGCGATTGAAGACGCCGGCGGCAGATTCATCGATGCCGGGATAGTCGGCAGCCCACCGCGCTGCAGCGCTCCACCTCGCTTCTACGCGTCAGGGCCGCATGAGTCGGTGCTGGGCGAGCTGGACGGCCGCGGCATCAGTGTGCCTTTGATGGGTGGTGATGTGGGACTGGCATCGGCGATGAAGATGTGCTTTGCGGCCATCACGAAGGGCACAACCGCTCTCTACGCCGCTGCTCTGACAGCTGCCGAATCGCTTGGCACATATGAGAGCCTCGTCGCGGAGATGGAGTCGAGCCAGCCGGCCACTCTTCAGAAGATGCAGGGCGTTTCAACGGTCTCGGATAGAGCGTTTCGCTGGATCGGAGAGATGACCGAGATAGCGAAGACGTTTGCTGAGGCAGGTGTGACGCCAAAATTCCATGAAGGCGCATATGACCTGTTCAAGATGATCGCCGAGTCACCGATCGGCCATGAGCGGCCTGAGACGGTAGATCGAACACGCAGCCTGCACGACACAGTCAAGCTGTTCGCGCAGGAGTGACGCTGGAAGCTGCTTGTTGCGGGGCTGCCAGTTAGGAGTCTGAAGCTGCCATCTGGCGAACCTTCAGAGCGATCTCCGAGAACTCGTCAGCGATCTCGTCCGCCTCGAGGACAGCGGGCTGGCCGGGATCGACATACTCAGATCGCATCGCGACCTTGCCCAGGAACGGCAGCTGCATCTCGCCAGCCAGCTCCTCGCCCGCGCCTGAGCCGAAGATTCCGCCTGACAGGTTCTCGACAACGCCGTAGACGTTCAGATTCATCTTCTTGATCATGTTGATCGAGCGCTTCGCGTCGAGAGCAGCCAGTTCCTGCGGAGTGGTCACAACCACAAATCCGTCCAGGTTCAGCGTCTGCATGACAGTCAACGGCGCATCCGAAGTGCCAGGTGGCAGGTCGACGATCATGTAGTCGAGCTCGCCCCACTCCGTCATCTGGAGGAACTGGTTGATGGCGTTGTGGATCATCGGTCCGCGCCAGATGATCGCCTCGTCCTCGTTCTCCTGGAAGAACGACATCGACATGACCTTGACGCCGAAGCGTGAAGACGGGTGGAACCGCCCCTCTTCATCCTGGCGCGGCGGCTCCGATATTCGGAGAACACGCGTCACATTGGGGCAGTCGATGTCGCAGTCGAAGATGGCGACGTTTGCGCCTTCCTGAGCGAGCATCACGGCGAGGTTGACCGCAACGGTCGTCTTGCCCACTCCGCCCTTGCCACTGTAGACGCCGATCCTGTTCTTGATGCGTCCCAGCTGGTCTGAGATCGCCTTTCTCTCCTGGAACTGCTTGCGCACCTGCTGGAGACGGGCTTCTTCTTGCGGAGTGAGTTTTCGAGGTTGTGTCATGTGCGCGGCGCGGCGGCAGGGCGATGCCTGCTTTGCTGGTCTTTCGGGTAGTTAGTCGATGCCGAGCAGGCGCTTGCCGTCCTCGGTGATCATCTCAGGATTCCAGGGAGGATCGAAAACGACGTCGACCTCTACATCTTCGACGTCGTCCATCTCGGCGACTCTCCACTCGGCCTGCTGGGCTATGTACGGGCCCATGCCGCAGCCCTGTGCGGTCAAGGTCATCTCGACATGAACGTCGCCGTCCTCAACCTCGACGTTGTAGATCAGGCCGAGGTCCACAACGTTGACCGGAATTTCCGGGTCGTAGACATCCTTCAGCGCTTCATACACATGCTCAGTGGTGAGTGCCATTGTTGGTGCTCCCGAGGGTGGAATGGCTGCGATTCACTGTGAGCCGCAGCTACTTTGATGATCTGGGATCTTGCTCCAAGTTTAGCAGAGAAACAGGGAATTCTGGACTGGATTAGTCAGCAATTATCTGTTGAGCTGCGGCGGCTTTTCGAGCCTTGAGCGAGTGCCTTATGAGTTCGCTGCTGGAAGCCAGCCGAATTCGGAAATATCCACGCCGAGCGATTCGGCGGTTTGCCGGACATCCAGCAAGGCAACCTCGTTCAGGGGAATGCCGTCGCGCAGGTATCGCTCACGCTTCTCGGATTCGATCTCACCGGGCACGTAGATCTTCTCAACGCCTGCCGCCCGGCGAGTCTCGTGCTGCTCGCGTATCGCCGCGTCCACTCGCTCCTTGAAGCGATCCACATCCTCAAACGCCGCAACGTTGATCGCTGCCACAAAGTGACCATCCGCGCCTGGAGTCGGCCCTTTGTGCAGATCTCCCAACTCGGTGCCATACGCCGCGCCAGACAACATCGAAGACATGATCCCCATCACCGTCGCCATGCCGATTCCCTTGTATCCGCCGACAGGCTGGATCAGGCCGTCGGTGGCCTTCATCGCATCAGTCGTTGGCTGGCCGTCGGGATCGAGCGCCCAGTCTTCTGGAATGGGAAGCTGTTTCTGGGCGTAGACGCGGATCTTGCCATGTGCAGTGGCGCCGAACGCGGCGTCGTAGATGATCGGGTGTTCCGAGCCTGCGGGCACTCCGTAGCCGACCGGATTGATGCCGACGATTCGCTCTGCTCCCCCGATCGGCGCCATGGTGGGCAGGGCATTGGTTGTTGCGATTCCGATCATGTCCCTGGCAACCGCTCGCCGAGCGTAGTACGACATCGCTCCGGAGTGATTGCTGCCCCTG
>JANQIZ010000174.1 GCA_028281895.1 Dehalococcoidia bacterium | reverse complement strand
TCTCGCCAACTGTGTCGTTGAGCACGACCGCGTCTTCGAGAAACGAGAAGGGGTAGGCGACGATGGCGTCTTCAAGCTCGACCGTCAGCACTCTGGTGTTCGGTGGATATCGCCCGTCCGTTTCGCCATCGAACAGGAACGGCGAAGCATCAACGGAGTCGTAGCCCGCGTATGGCGCCAGGTCATATCTTTTCGCTGGAAACCCGAACTCATCGAAGAGGCGCTCAAGCACAAGGCCGTTCGGATACTGCTCGACGAACGTCTCCCAGGCGATGATAGGAGAGTTGATGACTTCGAGTTCGGCGCGCTCCGCTGCATAGTGGCCAACCAGCGCCTCTCCAGTGATCTGCTGCCACCAGCTCTGCGTCTGGCGGTCCCACATCACGAGATCGCTGTTGCGGACCTTTCCTGTGGTGCCGAAGGTCAGCTCTTGCCCGTCAACTACGCGATTGAACGTGATCGCTGAGTTGCAGAGCGGACAGAACGTCACTGCTATCGGGAGGCCGCCAACGGTGTCGTTCACCAGCTCGTGCCATATCAGCATTGCAAGCGGATAAGCGCGGGCATCGCCATCTATCTCAACTGCGATCACAGGCTCCCGCGCCTTCATGTAGTCCGGCGCGTTCGAGACCGATGCGAATGTCGGCTCGTCTATCGGGTCGATCGCGTCCCGTCCGACAACCGAGATGAACTCCTCAAGTCCGACCAGCTTCTGGTCGAAATCTGTTTCCCAGCCTCCGAGCTCGCGGAATCGGGGAGCCCGTCGCTCGTCTGTTGGGGAGAACGTCAGATCAGGTGTCGGAGTCGCTGCTGGAGGAGTGGGCGTGGCTGTCGGAGTTGTGGACGTCGCTGTGGCTGTGATCGCTGCAGTAGTGGGTTCTGCAGTGATCGGAGTCGGACTTGGTGCCTTGTCTTCATCTGATGGCGAGCCGCAAGCCACAGCGGTAGCAAGCAGCATGACTGCCAGAAGGAGCAGGCCCAGCCTAAGGCTCCCGCTTGGATTCAGAGAGACCATCTTTGCCTAGAGCGCTCCCGATACTGGACCTGCGACAGCATCGCTCGATGACCTGACCTCCGTCTCTGGCTCAAAGACAGCCCAGGCGAACCAGAAGTGGTTCTGATGGAGAACCGGCTCGAGCTGGCCGCCGGCAAGCGGTCCGTCGGTCGCCTTTCCGAGAATCGACCAGGTTGAGCCGGTCTCTTCATCGACGATTCCCGATTCGGTAAGTGAGAAGGTGAGCGTCTGGCCATCCAGCTCGCGGCTGAAGAGTGTTGTCGAGCCCGAATTCTGGGGCCGTGCATTGCCATCGAGGAACGCCGATAGCGTGCCGTCGTCAAAGAAGGCGACCACATCTTCGCCGCCAACGTTGTCGTTCACGACTGGCGATTCCCGGAGAAAGGTGAATGGGTAGGCGACGGTCGTCGCGTCGTTCTTGACCGTCAACACTCTCATCGCCGGTGGAAGACGGTCGTCCAAGGGACCGTCAAATGCAAAAGGATTGAGGTTATCGACCGAGTCGTACCCGGAGTAGGGCGGGTCGTCGTACGGCCTGATCTCACTGCCAAGAGCATCGACCTCTCGCAGCAAGACCTTGCCTTCCGGATACTGGCTGGCAAAGTCCTCCCAGGCGACGATCGGCGATGGAATCTGTGTCAGCACCTTTCCTGCCAGTTGCCCCACGATCGCCTCTCCGGTGATCTGCTGCCACCAAGATTCTGTCTGGCGATCCCACATAACGAGATCGCTGTTGCGCAGGTTGCCGCTGGTGCCGAACGTCAGTTCGTGGCCCTCGAGAATTCGCTCGAAGGTGATCGCCGTATTGCAGAGGGGGCAGAACGTGACCGTGACCTGCACTCCCCCAACTGTGTCGTTGGCGATCTCCTGCCACATGAGGATCGCAAGCGGATATGCGCGTGCGTCGCCATTGATATTCACAGCCACGACCGGCTCCCTGGCACGCATGTAGCTAGGTGGATCTGAGACGACTGCGAACTGAGGGTCATCAACCGGCTTGATGCGGTCTCGCGGCAGAAGGTTGCTGATCTCGGCAAGCGATACGGTGCGCTTGTTGAAGTCTGTGAACCAGTTGTACGAGAGCTGCCACCTTCTCGCATTGCTGGCCTCGATGCCTTCCAGATCGGTGATCACCACCTTCTCGGTTGGACTGTCGAAGAGCGGGTTGTGCGGAACGGAAGTTGGCATCGGAGTTGGCGTAGAAGCCGGTGTTGCAGGATCCGACGCGGGATCAGGCTGAGTTGGATCGATCTGCGGTATAGCTGATGTCCCTTCTGCAGTGGCTGCCGGGCCAGGTGAGACGGTATCGTCCGGCCGATCTTCGCTACCGCTGCCGCATGCCACAGCGAGGGCGAGGGCCGATGCTGCGGCGAGCATGCCAAACCTTCTCAGGGTCCGACTTCCGCTTCGGGCGATATCGGTTCGGTCAGGATTACTCTGCAACTGGTTTAAGCTCCGTGGTGAGGGGCAAGTCCGTGCTGACGTTGAACTTAAGATGCAGCACAGCCCACGGAGTCGCGGCTCTATCTCAACAGTTTGTTGAAGATGCCAGGATCAGAGATCGAATCGAGTGGCCGCGATGACTAGATGTCGGAGAGGGCTCTGTAGGCGTTTGCCATCTCGACCGCCGCGTCAGCGTAACCGGCTGCGTGAGGGATGCGAGCGACGGCCTGATCTGTTGAGTACGTGGTGAGAACACCGAAAATGACCGGCTTGCCGGTGCTTTCGGCCACCCGCGCGCAGCCGTCCGCTGCGATGGAAGCGACGTGCTCAAAGTGCGCTGTCTCGCCTTCGATCACTGCGCCGATCGTGATCACTGAGTCGATGTCTTCGCGCTCAGCGAGCTTCTTCGCAGCCAGTGGCAGCTCAACAGATCCGGGTGTGTGGACGATGGTGATCGCGTCTTCCGCCACCCCCAGCTCTGCGAGTTGGGCAGCGCATAGTTCAAGCATCTGGTGGGTCACATAGCTGTTGAACCGAGCCACCGCAATGCCGACCTTGACTGCGGCGCCGTCCAGTGAAGGAACGATCTCGCGAGCCACTAGTCGTTATCTCCGGTGATATCGAGAAGATGGCCCATCTTGTCCTGCTTGGTGCGCAGGTAGCGGGAGTTCTCAGAGTTCGGGTCGACCTTCAGCGGCACCTGCTCGACCAGCTCCAGGCCGAACCCTTCCAGGCCCACGATCTTCCTGGGGTTGTTGCTCATGAAGCGGAACTTGCGCACTCCAAGGTCTCGGAGGATCTGCGCTCCAACGCCGTAACGCCGCAGGTCCATCGGGAAGCCCAGGCGCTCGTTCGCCTCGACCGTGTCGAGCCCCTCGTCCTGCAGGTTGTATGCCTTCAGCTTGTTGATGAGGCCGATGCCTCGCCCTTCTTGCCGCATGTAGACAAAGACGCCTCTGCCCTCATCGTTAATCTGCTGCAGAGCCATTGCCGCCTGCTCACCGCAGTCGCACCTGGTTGACCCGAACACATCGCCGGTCAGGCACTCAGAGTGGACTCGCACCAGCGCTGGTGTCGATTCATCGATGTCGCCCTTGATCAGAGCCACGTGTTCGTCTGGGTCCACTTTGCTCTTGTAAGCCACGGCCTTGAACTCGCCCCAGCGGGTTGGCAGCCTTGTCTCGACAAGTCGCTCGATCAGCTTTTCGTGGGACATCCGGTACGAGATGATGTCTGCCACAGAGACGACCGGGATGTCGTGCTGCTTCGATATCTCTTCCAGCTGGGGGCGGCGGGCCATGGAGCCGTCTGCGTTCATGATCTCGCAGATGACCGCAACCGGACGTTTGCCGGCCAGCCTCGCGAGGTCGACAGAGCCTTCGGTCTGTCCTGCCCGTACCAGCACGCCGCCTTCCTGGTATCGAAGCGGGAAGATGTGTCCGGGCTGGACAAGGTTGGCGGCAGAAGCTTCATCATTGGCCAGCAACTTGATCGTGTGAGCACGGTCACCCGCAGAGATGCCGGTTGTGATGCCATCGGCCGCGTCCACAGAGACGGTGAATGCTGTGTGATGAGCAGATGTGTTGTGCTCCACCATCATCGGCAGTCGGAACCGGCCAAGGTCTTCCGATGTCATCGGAACACAGATCAGGCCGCGCCCCTCTGTGGCCATGAAGTTGACCGCCTCTGGAGTGATGTCCTCCGCGGCCATCGCGAAGTCGCCTTCGTTCTCACGATCCTCGTCATCGACGAGAATCACCATCCTGCCGGCCTTGTACGCGGCGATGGCCTTCTCGACCGATTGGGCAGGGGCGCCTTGCTGCTTGCCGGCTCTCGAAACAGCCTCGGCAAACTTCTCGGCCTGCTCGTCAATCATTGGACTCGATCCTGTGCGTGAATCTCGCTCACTCGAACATCCGTTGCGTCCAGCTAGCTTAAACCTGAGCGGGACTGCGCGCTGTCGATATGCGGCTGGACCATGCGCTCAACATACTTGGCAGTGACATCGACTTCGATGTTCACCTCGTCGCCAGGCTCCCGTTCCTTGAGCGTCGTGTTCTCGAGAGTGAACGGGATGATAGCCACCTCGAAGCCGTCTGCCTGCACCGCGGTGATCGTGAGGCTTGTTCCGTCGATGGTGATAAATCCCTTTTCGACTATGTACCTGAGAGTCTCTTGAGAGCACTCGAACCGCAGGCGCACCGAGTTGCCATCTTCGGTCGACTCCGCCAGCGTGGCTACATCGTCGACATGGCCCTGGACCATGTGGCCGCCAATCCTGTCTCCAAGTGCGAGCGCACGCTCAAGGTTCACACCATCGCCCTCACCGAGGCTGCCGAAGTTGGACCGCTGAACAGTCTCGGGCACGGTCTCCACTGTGAACGTCTGGTCCGATATCTCCACAACGGTCAGGCAGACTCCAGCTACTGAGATGCTGTCGGAGATCTTGAGGTCATCGAGGACAGTCGCGGCTCGCACCGTCATGCGCTGTCTGTCGTATGACGTAACGGTGCCGACCTCTTCGACGATGCCGCTGAACACGGGTATGGAACTCCAACGAACGTAGTGGCAGCCTTCGTGCGCGCTGCCGCGCCTTCTGGCAGCATTGGCTGTAACTATATTCTCAGTTCACGGGCCGTTTCGGTATCGCGCGTATGGCCATTTGGCCTCACAGCACACCGTAGAAGCCCGGCTGAATGCGGTCAGAATGCTGCAAATAGACATCATCACGCTTTTCCCCGAGATGTTCGACGGTCCAATGTCGAGCAGCATCGTTGGCCGCGCCGTCGAGTCTGGTGCTGTCGATATCACCTGCCATCAGCTTCGAGACTTCACCCACGATAAGCGATCAACTGTAGACGACAGGCCGTTCGGTGGTGGCCCCGGCATGGTGCTCATGGCCGAGCCTCTGCTTGAGGCGGTGCAGCATGTTGCGTCGCTGCGAGATGGCCGGAAACCGCACACCGTGCTCACTTCACCGCAAGGCAGCGTGCTCACTCACCGCAAAGCACAGGAGTTGAGCAGCCTTGAAAACCTGTTGATCGTGTGTGGTCACTACGAGGGAGTCG
>JANQIZ010000088.1 GCA_028281895.1 Dehalococcoidia bacterium | reverse complement strand
GGCTCACTGAGCAGGATGTGCCGTACACGCTCGACAACCGGGGACCGCTGTTCAACTCCCAGGATGCGCGTGACCTGCACTCCTGCCTTGCGGCGATAGACGACCCATCGAACGAAGTCTCGGTGCTGGCGGCTCTGCGCTCACCGGCATTCTCATGCCCCGATACCGATCTGCTCCGATGGAAGAACGCGGGCGGCGGCTTCTCGTACCTCAACGCCGATGCGCTCGCAGACCCGAGATCGGTCGCGGCAGCCTTCGAAACCCTGCAACACTTCCACAGCCTGAGCCGTCAGCTCTCGACCGCTGACCTCATCGAACGGTTCATCCGCTGCACGAGGCTGCGTGAGAAGGCTGATCTCTCCCGCATCGGGCCGGAGCGATCACGCCGGCTGGACCTTGTTGTCGAGCTCGCCAGGTCGCTCTCAGACCCCGACTCCGGCGGCGCCATCTCCCTGCGTGACTTCACTCGCTGGCTGATCCACCAGTCAGAGGAGAACGCGCAGATGCCAGAGCGGCTGTCGCAGGGCGACGTGGACAACGCCGTGCGGGTCATGACGATCCACACCTCGAAAGGGCTCGAGTTCCCCATCGTCATCATGACTTCCGTCAGCGGCAGGAGTGGTGGCGGTGGCAACAACCAGATCAAGGTGCTCAGGAATCGAGACGATGAAGCCCAGAGAGCCATCGAGGTTCAGCTCGGGGCGAAGTCAAAAGGCATGAGCACCGATGCCTATGAGGCAGCGGTAGAGCAAGATAAGCAGGATGAATCGTTGGAAGAGGTGCGCCTGCTGTACGTTGCGGCGACTCGTGCGCGGGACCACCTGTTCGTGAGCCGGGTGCGCGGCGCAAAAGATAAGAAGGCGTCGCCGGTCATGTTCGAGCAGTACCTTGAGGGCGCCGAGGACCTGTGGACTGAGTGGAGGCATCCCGGACGTGAGCGGCCGCGGCCCCAGGCCAACGCCACAGGCATCGGCACCGTCGCAGATCGTGAAGCGTGGCGTGTCCACAGAGAACAGGTCGTCGCAGAAGCCGCCAGGCCGCGCTACACGACACCGACCGGCCTGAAGCAGACCGCATCAGACGCTAAAGATGAGCCTCAAGAGAAGGAGCCGACGCGCGCCCTCGATGACGAGCCACAGCCTCGCGGGCGAGCCGCCACAAGCATCGGCAGAGCGGTCCACGCAGTCTTGCAGGACGTGAGCCTCGCATCGTGGACAGATGAGGAGGTTGCCGCGCTCGCTGAACGCGCTGCTGCAGAGCACGGCGTGCCTGGAGAGACTGCGGGGATCGCAAGGCTCGCAATCGCTTCCCTGAACACACCGATCATGAAGCGGGCATCCGCCGCGGCTCGCAGCGGACAGGCCTGGCAGGAGGTCTCGGTCGCCGCGCCACTGCGGGGCATCGAAGGCGAGCTGGAAGGTCAGATCGACCTGCTGTTCAGGGAACAGGACGGCTCACTCACGCTCGTTGATCACAAGACCGACCGGTACGGCGGCAGGGACATCAGTGAATCTGCCGCGCCATACGAGCTGCAGATGGGCGCATACGCATGGTGCGTCGAGGCCGTCACAGGTCAGAAAGTCAACCGTGCCGTCCTGGTCTTTTCGCGCCGTGCGGCAGACGGCATCGAAGCCGAGTTCGAAGTGCCCGATCTGCCAGCTATCGCACAGCGGGCGGCTGATCTGGCAGAAGATCGCATCGCCTCCCCGCCGCCGGTCAACTGAGCATAGCCAGAGCTTGCTATTCCTCTTCCAACTCCGTCGTCGGGGGAGAGTTAGGCTGACCGTCTGGAACAAACTCTTGAGCAACCACCAGATCACCAAACGGAGACGCAGAAATGGGAATGCTTGACGGCAAGAGAGCTCTCATCACGGGAGCGAGAAAGGGAATCGGCCGAGGTATTGCCCTGACCCTGGCAAGAGAAGGCGCGAACGTCGGCATCAACGATCTCGTAGACGACGATGTGACGCAGGGTTCTGCCGAGGTTTGCCGCAGCCATGGAGTGAAGGCGACGGTGCACGAGGGAGACGTGAGCAGCGTCGCTGGCGTGAATGCGGTGATCGACGCTTTCGAGCAGGAGCACGGCGGCATCGACATCCTCGTCAACAACGCCATATTCCCGGACCAGAGCAGGCCGTTTTTCGAGACTGACGAGGCCTACTGGGACCGCATGATGAACCTTTCGCTGAAGGGCTACTTCTTCGCTTCGCAGCGAGCGGCGAAGGCCATGGTGGAGCAGGGCTCTGGCGGCTCGATCATCTGCCTGTCGAGTGTTCACTCGTACATCGCGATGAAGCACTGGACGGCCTATGGGGTTGCCAAGATGGGTCTGCGCCGGATGGTCAAGGGATTGGCCGTGGATCTCGCGGGCACCGATGTCCGAGCGAACTGCATCGCGCCGGGAGCGATCTCCAACCTGCTTCCTGCCGAGGGCGATGCGATCGATGGTCCACCGCACGATGTTGAGGCGAATCCCGGACTGAAGAAGCGGGTGCCGATGCAGCGCGGCGGCCTGCCATCGGACATAGCCAACGCCGTTCTGTACCTCTCGTCGGACCTCGGCGTCTCACTGTATTTTACTTCTCACGTTACAGTTTAGGTTG
>JANQIZ010000078.1 GCA_028281895.1 Dehalococcoidia bacterium | reverse complement strand
GCTCGCCGCGTCCAATGATGAACTCGACAGCGGAGCGGCCCTTGGCCAGCTCCACGTTGAGGTTGGCGAGCACCTTTGCCGCGCCGCCCTCGGTCTCCCTCACCAGGCCAAGCAGGATGTGCTCGGTCCCGATGTAGTTGTGGTTGAACCGTTGCGCCTCTTCCTGGGCCAGCGAGAGAACCCGCCTTGCCCGTTCAGAGAACTTTTCAAACCTGCTTGCCATCTAACTCTTGCTCCCCCTCGCTACTCCTGTGCAGCGAAATTCAGGTGTGCAAGCCCCTCTTATTTATTCGCCTTTTTCGAAGATCTCCTCGAAGCTCCCGGCTTCATCGTCCACGGCCGCTCCAGCACCAGGTGCTGGCGGAGCGTTGTCGACGACTTCGCCGTCTTCCTGTGCCTGTTTGAGCGAAAGGCCGAGGCGTCGGCGCTCTGGCTCAATGCGGATGATCTTCAGTTTCAGTTCGTCGCCTTCGTTAACCACGTCTCTCGGGTGCTTGATCACCTGCGGACTCAGCTCCGAGATGTGGATGAGGCCTTCGATTCCGGCGTCGATCCTTGCGAATGCGCCGAAGTTGGCCAGCTTGGTGACGACTCCGTCTACGATCTGTCCAACAGAGAACTTCTCTTCGACCTCGTCCCATGGCTCGGGCTTGAGCCGCCTCAGGCTGAGGGCGATCTTCAGGTTCTCTCTGTCAACCTTAAGTATGAATACGTCCAGCTCGTCTCCGACAGTCACAACCTCTTCTGGTGACTTCACCGGCTCCCAGGACAGTTCTGAGATGTGGATCAGTCCATCCGCCCCACCAAGGTCTACGAACGCACCGAAGTTGGAGATGCCAGCGACTCGGCCGCGGCGGATCTCGCCTTCGCTCAATTCCTGGACCAGCCGCATCTTCTGGATCTGCTTCCAGGCCTGGAGCGCAGCGCGCTCGGAGAAGATGGCCCGGTTGCGGCGGCGGTTGAGCTCAACGATCTTGAACTCGACCTCCATGCCGATGAAGCCTTCCTTCGGCGGCTCACCGCCTGGCACATAGAGCTCTCGGGCCGGGCCCACGAGCTGTGAGAGCGGGATGAATCCCTGGACACCTTCGGCTTCGACGACTGCGCCACCTCGGTTGGAGCCGATGATCTTGCCCTTTACGGTCTCATCGATCTCCATGGACTTCTCAAGAATTCGCCATCCCTGCTCACCGCGTGCGCGGTCGATAGAGAGGATGGACGAGCCGTCCGGCCCTTCGGGGTTGATGACGTAGGCAATGATTTCGTCGCCTACGCCAAGCTCCTCAACACCGTCGGGTCCGAGAGTTCTCATCTCGCGCCCTGGCACAAGCCCTTCTGACTTGTAGCCGATGTTGACGAGCAGGCCCTCGCCGGTCTTGCTCATGATCTTGCCGTCGATGATCTCTCCTCTACGGAGAGCCTTTGACGGTACGTACTGGTCCAGCAGGTCGGCCATCGTCAGATCGGCGGCGTCTACGGCCGGCCTCTCTGCCGTGGCGACAGCGGCATCCGTGCTCTGCTCTTCAGCAGCTTCGGTTACCTGCTCTTCTGGCTGGTCTGGTGTGGCGTTGTCGGTGGTCAAAAAATGGATCCTTCAGCTAGATGCGGACTTCGAGTAGTCCGTCTATACATTCTAACTGAGGCTGCTGTTGTTCTGTAGCCGTCTCGAATCACATCCTTGCAATAGAGACAGCGTTTGCGTGTAGGTCTGGGCCAAGGTTGCCTTTGCCCGGCCGATGTTGCCAGCAGTCAACTAACGCAGGCTTGCGCGGTGTTGGCTGCCATGAATGGCGCGTAGATTTACGCGCATGCGGATCGCCCGATGTTGGAGAAAGGCAGGCCTGGAGACGGATCAGGAGTATGCAGAAATGGCCGGAAATAAGATGAGGGCCGGTCTGTGACCGGCCCTCTGTTGAGATAAGCCTCCTGGCAGTGACCTATTTTCCCAAACCCTCGCAGGCTCAGTATCGTCAGCGCTGTGGCGTTTCACTTCCGTGTTCGGAATGGGAACGGGTGGTTCCACCACGCTCCTACCACCAGAAGACGTGATATTTGGGCGTCTGGGTGCTCTTTGAAGCTGGTAGCGGGGGCAGGATTCGAACCTGCGACCTTCGGGTTATGAGCCCGACGAGCTGCCACTGCTCCACCCCGCACCGTTCGAACCGCCTCCATAAGCTATGGAGAGGCGACGCCAGTTAGCGAAGAGTTGTTGATTCTGCATTTTCCGAGACCACGTAAGGATTCCTTAATGTGGTTCAAGCCCTCGGCCAATTAGTACCGCTCAGCTGAAGGCATCGCTGCCCTTACACCTGCGGCCTATCTAACCGGTAGTCTCCCGGTGGCCTTACCCCCCGAAGGGGTGGGACATCTCATCTCAAGGGGGGCTTCGCACTTAGATGCTTTCAGCGCTTATCCCTTCCAGACATAGCTACCCGGCGATGCTGTTGGCACAACAACCGGCACACCAGAGGTCTGTCCAC
>JANQIZ010000065.1 GCA_028281895.1 Dehalococcoidia bacterium | reverse complement strand
TCCGTCGGGCGCAGGTCGAGGGCGACTCAGGATGGGTTGTTCTGGAGCTGGAAGGCGATATCGATTCGATCAACGCAGGCCTGGACTGGGTGCGGGAGCAGGGCGTAGAGGTCACCTCAGTAGACGGCGATGTGCTGGCCGGAGATTAGGCGGCGGTAGCGCGTTTCTCCTTCCCTGGCCAGGGAGACCGAACTAGTCAATACCGCACGAAAATGCGGAGTCGGTAGAATTTTCCGGTCGGGGCGTCAGCGAAGCAGCCCATTTAATGACATCTTTGGGCCCAACGCAGTTTACAATGGCACTTGCATTGATCGCAGGCGGGGAAGCCTACCGACTATTGGTCGAATTCACCGGCATCCTCAGTCCTAAGCAGCCCGAATGGATTCTGCAGGCGATGTACGTGGGACTTCATGTGATTGACACCGCTCGTCAAGGGCCTATCGGAATAGTTGGGCGGGGAATCTGCGCTGTTGCATCCTGGTGCTGAACACTCTCGTTCTATTGCGATCGGACTCTTGCTGGGCGCGATACTCCTTGTGTGTGCCTGCACCTCCTTGTTGGACAGAACCGATCCCCAGTCGCGTGGAATCTTGGTTGAGACCTACCCTGCGACCGACGGAAAGGTTTTCGGTGTTGCCTGGGTTCAACCCGACAAGATTGCGCTCCTGGTCCGAAAATCAGACGAAGCGGGTGTCTTGTCAGAACGGCTACTGCTGCTTGAAACAGTAAAAGGAAACTACACGGAGGTTCCAGTAGCCAGAACGAACAGGTGCGACGGAGGGCACTCAGCGATCTCGATCGGTCGGCTTCCTGATGGACGGTTGGGCTACGTCAACAGGTGTGCACTCGTGTTTACTCAAGTGAGCGCCAGGATCTATGGCTCTTTGCTGCGCGCAATCGACACCGAGTCGTTTGAAGATGAAGTGCTGATTGAGACCGGTCCACCGTTCGTTATCTCAGAGCTCGCATTCTCCCCTGACATGGAGACCGCGTTCTTGTCTCGAACTGGTGCCAATACTCACAAGGTCATCAACCTGTGGCGCCAGGACAGAGGGCTACAGGGTTCGCCTTCCATATTATCCACCGCCTCGAAATCGCCGTCGTGGACATCTTCTGGTGATCGGATCGCATATTTCGCCACGAGAGACGCGGGTATCGTCAATGGCAGCTTCGTGAGGGCGGACTGGCGGCTTTACATCGAACGTACTTTTCCGATGGCAGCGTTCGGAACTAGTATCGAAGTGGTTGATGGAATCACCTCCCCTTCCGACACTAAGTGGTCTCCAGATGGTGAGACACTTGCGTTCTCCGCCGAAGTTGATGGAGCCGAAGGTGTTTGGGCCTATGGTCTCAGCGACGAATCATTGACCAGGGTGTGGCCTAGATATGCGCATTTCGACTGGTCTCTAGACGGCAGTGGGCTGATTATCATCGAAGATTCAGATTTCAAGGATCCTTCGACGTGGCCGGAGCCAAAGCTCGTGATCCTGGATGATAGCGAATGACAGCTCGTGCATATGCTGAGACCGGGTCTAGTACTGGTTGCAATTGCGGATGTTGGCGAGATGATCCCGTAGCTGGGGAATTTCACTAACAGTCAGGCACTCACAGCCAGTTTCTGATTGCAGTTGTCGATGCTGATCCATGTTCGGAGGCTTCACACGAAGGAATGACTGCGCCTCTTGTCATCCTGAACGAATGTGAAGGATCTGACCGTCCTTCTGCGCTTACCGAGAGATTCTGAATCAAGTTCAGAATGACAAATCCGAAGCACCCACTCCCTGACCCTCTCCCAATCTGGGAGAGGGAGTAGTTGCGGCACTTGTCACGATGCATGTACGGTCAGATCCCTCCACTTCGGTCGGGATGACAAATTGCGGAGGTTGGAGTGGCCACTTCTCCCTCCCTGGTCAGGGAGGGAGTCAGAGGGTGGGTCGGGATGACAGTGGCGCGTTAGTGGAGGTGAGGGGCTGCGAGTGTCTCGCCTGTCCCTTTGCCCTACCTGCCGAAGAGGGCCTTGATTCGGTCGACCAGGGATAGCTTTTCGCCACGGCGGGTGGCGTGCCAGTCTCGCTGAGCGCCCGCCGAGCGCCGGAGCCCGCGCTGGCGATCCTTCAGCGCATCCTTGATGTGGCGATCCTCGCCGTGGTCCAGCCAGTAACCCGCTTCATTCGGGCACGCCTCGATCTCCAGTCCGTGGCCGCGGTATCGGAACCGCGTCATAAGGTCACCGCAGTGAGGGCAGGCGTGATCGGTATCGTGCTCGCCGTAACGCATCTGGCCCTTCACCAGGTCCGGGTCGAACGACTTGTCCTCGATCGCGTGCAGAGCCTCATCGGTTAGCCAGGCGCCTTCACAGACCGGGCACCGCATCGATGGCTCACCCGATGTCTTCGACGGCTCCAGCGCCGATCCGTCTTCGATGCACTTCATCGCTTCTTGCTGTTGTGTTTCTGAAGTCATGGCGGTCCTGGGAGTTGCTGGCTTCTTTACGTTGAGATGCGGTTGGGCCGGGAAGAGGTCACCGGAGCTGTGCGAAAGGGCGAATCTTATCGCTGTCGCTCAGGTCACAGGCCATAGAGCACGAGACTGCAGCTACTCCTCCTCCAGTGTGTAGCGGAAATCGCAGTGTGAGGCACCCTGCATGATCGTCTGAGTCCTCGTCAGCTTGATCTTAGGGTTGAAACCTGTAGAGAATTCGAAGTCCCGGGTGCAGGAGAAGATATCTCCGAGATCGCCGTAGCCCATCTTGCGATACATGTCGGCATAGCCGCAGCGAGTCACGTTGAACGAGTATGCGGTTGCGCTGCGCTCGGTCTCTTCGACATCCAGCGCTCCGCCCTTGCGCCATGGATCCTTGTTCACAGCGAAGGTCTTGAGGTCGTTGCTGCCCAGGAACTCCGCCATCTCACGGCCCTGCTCGCGGGCGATCTCCGTGATCACCTGAGTGGCCGTCTCCCGTGTGGCGTCTTCACCGAATCGATCACGAAAGGCGTTAAGCATCGGCCCAAGCACCGCGGCCTCGATGCGTCTGCGCTCGAAGACCCCAAGTCCTCTCGCTCCGCCAACCGGGTTTTCGCTGTTGTGTTCGTCGGCCATTCGCAGGCTCCCGCAGACCGTCTCAGGCCGCTTCAAGGCTCATGGCTACTGCGCCGCCTCCGCCGTGACAGATCACGGCTAAGCCCTTGCGGCCATTGGTCTTCTTCAGAGCGTGCAGCAGTGTGACAAGTATCCGGGTTCCACTTGCGCCAATCGGGTGGCCCAGAGCGACCGCGCCGCCGCGCGTGTTCACACGCTCCGAATCCCAGCCAAGCGCATCGGCATTCGCAAGCACCTGCGCCGCGTATGCCTCATTGACCTCGATCAGGTCGAAATCTTCCAGCGACTCTCCAGTTCGCTCAAACAGCTTTGCGACAGCCAGCCGTGGCGCATCGAACAGCATT
>JANQIZ010000053.1 GCA_028281895.1 Dehalococcoidia bacterium | reverse complement strand
CCAAGGTGCTGCACAGCGTCTGTGGCAAGCCGCTCATCAGCCACGTTGCCGACGTAATGCGCAAGGCAGGCGCCGGACGCTTGCTTGCCGTCATCAATCCGGCCATGGAGAACCTGCCTGAGCTGCGTGACGCTCTCGGCTCGGGCGTTGAGTACGCAATCCAGCCGGAAGCTCTGGGAACAGCGCATGCCCTCGAGTGTGCGAAAGACGCTGTTGGTTCTGCAGAGCGCATCGTTGTCGCGGCTGGCGATATGGCGCTGGTTCGGCCCGAGTCGATCGCGGCGCTGGTCGAAGCTGCTGAAGCTGAAGACTCGCTCGTCTCAGTGCTTACCGCTGAAGTCGATGATCCGTTCGGCTTTGGAAGGATCGTGCGAGGTTCAGCAGGCGAGATAGTTGCGATCGTGGAAGAGAAAGAGGCGGATGACCAGCAGAAGCTGATCCAGGAGATGAACACCGGCATGTACAGCATCGCTACACCCTGGTGCTGGGGCGTGCTGGACAATCTCCGCGTCTCTACCTCTGGTGAGAAGTACCTGACCGACCTCGTTGCTGAGGCTGCGGAGTTCGGCCGGGCCACCACGGCCAGTGTTGTAGACGCTTCCGAAGCTCTTGGTGTGAACAATCGAGCCCAGCTTGCAGAAGTCGAAAGCGTTATGCGAGACAGGATTCGCGCTGCGCACATGCTTGCTGGCGTGACGATGCGGGACCCACAGACAACCTACATCGATGTCGATGTGGAGATTGGCCGCGATACAGAGCTGCTGCCGGGCAACCACATCCTCGCTGACACCAGGATCGGCGAGCGCTGCGAGATCGGTCCGAACTCGACTCTGAAGAGCTGTGAGATCCGTGACGGCGCTCGAATCATTTCTTCTTACGTTGAGAATGCGACCGTTGGTGAGGGCAACTCGGTTGGGCCTTACAGCCGCATCAGGCCGGGAACTGAGCTTGAGTCCGGCGCATATGTTGGAAACTTCGCCGAGATCAAGAACAGCAAGATCGGCTCTGGCTCACATGTAGGCCACTTCAGCTACGTTGGCGATTCACAGGTTGGCGAAGATGTGAACATCGGCGCCGGAACGGTGACTGCCAACTTCGATGGGCAAGATAAGCATCAGACCGTCATTGGCGACAGGTCGAAGATCGGCTCCGACACCGTAATCGTGGCGCCCGTGACCATTGGCGAGGACGCCTACACCGGGTCCGGGGCCGTGGTTAACCGGGATGTGCCACCGGGAGAGACCGTGGTCGGAGTTCCGGCAAAACCGATAAAAGACAGGCGCGTCGATCGAGGCACGTCGGATAGAGAAGCTCAATAGAGCGAGGTTAGGAAAGTGGAAGAGGCAAGCGATACTCCGGCCGGTCATAGATCGGCCCTGACAAACGCTCAGTCCGTAAGAGGTGAGCGTTAACTATGGATATCTGGTTACCGTGGCTTGTGGTCGCCATCTCGGCCGTAGTCCACTTCATTGCCACGCTGGTATTGATCGCGTTCCCTTCGCGCAACATCACGTTTCTCCAGCCCAGCAGTGAGACCAACGGCAGCGGAGGCGATCTCGATCAGATCCGCCAGCTGGACAACCGGGCGAGGGTCGTCTTCATCGGTCTTCAGGCTGCGTCGCTCCTGTCCGCAGCCCTGGCAATCTCCCGGCTATTCAGTATTGACACAGACTCTGCAGTCGCCCTCATAGCGGGTGGCGCCATAGCGTTTGGCGGCAGGATCTCGATCCAGGGCACTTCATCCTTCATCGCCCATCGCTACCGTGAAGAGACTCGCCGGCTCACATACCCTGCTGTCTGGGTCGTGATCCGGCTCACGTCACTCCCTGGGACCGACAGGCTCACAACGCTCATCACCGGTCGAACTCCGGGTGACGAGGTGGCAGGGCAGGAGGCGAGTGAGGCTCTTAAGGAGAGCCTTGATCTGCTGGAAGAGCAGCATATCCCGGCCGAGGAATCTGAGCTTCAGATGATCCGCGGCATTCTGCGTATGGACACCGTCAAGGTGCGGGAGATCATGCGTCCGCGGCCCGACATGATCGTCTCACCGGTATCT
>JANQIZ010000030.1 GCA_028281895.1 Dehalococcoidia bacterium | reverse complement strand
CCTTGCCGCGGTTATCAACGTCAAAAGCAAGCAGCCGGAATTCGAGCCGGCGATCCACGTGGCGTACAGAGGCGGGGAGTATGATCTGCAAGACCTGCGCCTGGACATGACCGGTGGCTTGAACGACAAGCATGCCTTCCGGCTTGCGGTCTCACAGCAAAGCGAGGACAGCTGGCGAGACACACAGGCGTGGGAGCGCACTCAACTCATCGGTCGGCACCTGTACCGAAACGGTGACTGGACGGTCAACAGCATCCTTACCTACACCGATTTCGACTCTGAGATGGCGGGTAGCCTTAATCCTGACGCACTTGCCAGCACGCCGTGGATCGACGGATTGTCGGACGAGGTGGACCGAGACGAGGCGCGAGACCAGGCAAAATACTTCCGATTCAGCAGCGAGGTCCACACCCGGATATCGGACACGCTCGCGCTACAATTCACACCGTACATTCGTCGCATCGATCCTCAATACATGGCCACGTGGCAGCCGGCAATCACCCCGATTACCGAGAGTCGCACCGATACACTGGGCCTGCTTGCCCGCACCTATCTCGAGTGGAGCGAGCGCAGTTCCACCATCTTCGGTGTCGACTTGGAATTCACCGAGCTGGACCGAACGACCGAGCAGACCCGCCCAACGCGCAACGTGTGGGGAACCATTTACCCGCAGGGCACGCACCTTGATTATCAGGTGGAGTATCGAAGCGTCGCTCCCTATATCGAGCACGAGCAGTTTCTCAGCAGCCGGCTTTCGGTCGTTGCGGGTTTGCGCTTCGAAGACTCCGAGTACGACTATGTCAACAACCTGACCGAGGCCAGTTTTTCGCCGGAGGCGCCCTCGCCGTTCCTGATTCTGTCTGGGCGCTCGGACACTTTCGAGGAATTCCTGCCCAAGCTGGCGCTGAACTACCGGATTGCCGAATCACACAATGTCTATCTGCGTTACGCCAAGGGCTTCCGCATTCCAGACGAAGGGGATCTCTACATCCTCGGGCCCGACCAGGCAGAGTTTACGCTGGAGCCGGAACTGCTGGACAGTATCGAGCTTGGCTACCGTGGTTATGTCAGTGAGCGGGTCAGTTTCAACGCCGCCGTCTATCACATGATTTCCGAAGGCGGCATCGTGGCCGGCGTGGAGTCACCGGCAGGAGACATCTCCGTCAATGGCGGAGAAGAAGAGTACCAGGGTGTGGAGCTGGGCATGGAAGCGCAGCTCAGTGAAGAGTGGCAGGTAACGCTGGCGGCATCCCAGGCTTCCAACAAGGTGACCCAAAAATTCTCCGACCAAAGCAGTGCGGTCGATGGCAAACGCCTGGTGGGCTCGCCGGAGAACCTCGCCAACCTGCGCGTGCACTATCAGCCAGAGTTTCTGTCCGGATTGCAGGCGGAGCTCGAGCTACAGCATGTGGGCGAGTGGTACATGAACGAGAGCAACACCAGCGTCAAGGAGGCAGAGCAGATCGTCAATCTGCGCCTGGACTACGCACTGGATTCGGGGCTCTCGTTCAACGCCAAAGTACTGAATCTTCTTGATGAAGACTACGTGACTACGGCGGAGGCGCCGTCATGGGCACCCGAGGGTCGATTCCGCCCCGGCAACCCACGACTTTTCTCGG
>JANQIZ010000378.1 GCA_028281895.1 Dehalococcoidia bacterium | reverse complement strand
TGCCTCCGGCCATGATCGCCAGGTCACCGGAAACTGCGAAAGGCTCGCCACCTGGGACCGGAGCATCGAGGAAACCCACTCCTGCTTCGTCACAGGCCGCACCGATCTTCTGGGATGTGCCGGGCTCGATGGAGCTCATGTCGATGATCAAGTCACCCTTGCTCGCGCCGGACAGCACGCCGTTCTCGCCCAGGATCGCAGCCTCAGACTGCGGGCTGTTCTGAACCATTGTCACGATGATGCTGGACTTGCTGGCAACGTCAGCGCCGGAAGAGCCTTTCGCTGCTCCGTCTCCAACCAGCTCATCCACAGGCTCCGGGAACAGGTCGAAGACCGTTACCGAGTAGCCGGCCTTCATAAGGTTCCTGGCCATCGGCTTGCCCATGATTCCAAGGCCCACAAATCCAATGCTCTCCGCCATGATGCTCTCCGTTTTTCAGTGAATGTTGAAGGTGGCCTCAGCCATTAGGCGCGGGCGCACCGTATCCGTTTACAAAGCTGTATATCCGAACGCTGCGAATCTTATCGCAAGCTGAAGGCGATAGCAGGTTCGACTGTGGCTGGCGCGCTCGACTAGTCGTCGTCTTTCCAGAAGCGCTCTTCGATGAAGTGGAAGTCGGTGCCTTCGAAGCGGTGCCTCACATCTTCGATCATCTGTGGATGGCCGCAGGCGTAGATGCAGGTTTCGGAAGGGCTCAGACCCTTCTCTGTGACGTAGTTTTCAACCAGCGTATTGATGCGGCCCGTCGCGCCTGACCAGCCTTTATTCGGCTCCTCATCAGGCCTGCTGATGGACGGCAGGAACTCGATGAAGTCATGCTTGTCGGCCAGCCCGTCAAGCTCCTCGTCGTAGCCAAGCTCATGGATGTAGCTGGCGCCTTCCAGCACGAAGAATCGGTGGTCTGATCGAGCCACGCCCTTGTCCTCCGGCCATTCCGGGTCGGCAAGGAATTTTCTTAGCATGCTCACGTACGGCACAGTGCCGGTTACAGTGCCGACCAGCACGTGGTTCTTGAACTGAGGCTGGAGCACGAATATGCCCTTGGCGCGTGGACGCAGTGTGAGCGTCTCGCCAACTCCCATCTTGTGCAGGATCGGCGTCAGGTTCCCGTCCGGCAGCGGCACCAGCTCGATGAACAGCTCTATCTCCGGCTCATCAGGCGACGAGACGATCGAGTACGGCCGCTCAATCCCGCCGGCGCCGATAGTGCAGTACTGGCCAGGCTTAAATGCGAAAGGCTGCTCAGGCTTGAGCCAGATCTTCCAGAGGTCATGGGCGATATCTTCACGACGGGTGATCGTGGCGGTCGTGAACCGTCCCTTTATCGCCGGTGTCTGGTTCTGAGCCTGTGTCATGCTGCTCTCCTGCGTAGGTCGTCTTGTCTGTGGGCGCACTTTACGACATTTTTCGCGGTTGGGCAGAACGAGCTTCCATAAGCCGGCATGTTCAACGATGAAGCTTCGATAAGTAACCTCGACGCAGAGCTGGCAAAACAGCACAGCATGTGTCGAAATCGCTTCAGGTCTCTGGTCGTCGCGGTGGTAAGCTCTTTCCGAACTGGAGCGCAACTGGCGAACGACTCGCCTCGAAACAGCTTCAGTGAAAGATTCACAATCCCATTTCGTTGTTTAGTCCGGGCGCGCGAACACTCTTCGCCGCCAGGGGAATGAAACCTGAAGAGAGGGCCTTAATGGCTGGACCAGCACCTGGCGTCGCATACAGCATCACCCTCCGCGCCGAGTATCCGAATTCACCTGGAATGCTCGGAAGGATCACATCCGCAATCGGCGAAGCCGGAGGAGATGCTTCCGCTATCGACGTTGTTTCGACTTCGAGCGGCCTGATGGTTCGCGACCTCACGATCAACGCCCGGTCGATCGAGCACGGCGAAGAGATAGCCGAGGCGGGTGCGGCGGTTGACGATGTTCGAATTCGCAGCGTCTCTGACCCGACGTTCCTGTTCCATCTCGGCGGCAAGGTCGAGATGCGGAGCCGCGTCGCTGTCAGCACCCGCGATGACATGTCGAAGGCCTACACGCCCGGCGTTGGGCGGGTCTGCATGGCGATCCACGACGACCCGAGCGCCGTCTGGTCATTGACCGCAAAAGGGCACACCGTCGCAGTCGTGAGTGACGGCAGCGCAGTTCTCGGGCTCGGCAATATCGGCGCCGCGGCCTCTCTTCCAGTTATGGAAGGCAAGGCGCTCCTCTTCAAGGAGTTCGGAGGCGTGGACGCGTGGCCTGTCGTCGTCGATACGCAGGACACCGAGGAAATCATCCAGATCGTCAAGGCGATCGCACCTGGGTTCGGTGGAATCAACCTGGAGGACATCAGCGCTCCCCGCTGCTTCGAGATCGAAGAGAGGCTTAAGGCCGACCTCGATATTCCTGTGTTCCACGACGACCAGCATGGTACCGCTGTTGTCGTGCTCGCCGGCCTGATCAATGCTCTGCGCCTGGTGAAGAAACACCCCCGAGACCTGAAGGTTGTTGTGGCTGGCGTCGGAGCTTCAGGCACCGCGTGCACCAAGATCATGATGTCTTACGGAGTGCGCAACATCGTCGGTTTCGACAGACAAGGTGCCCTGTCGGCAGACCGCGATTTCTCCGACAACAAGATGAAGCAGTGGTATGCGGACAACACCAATCCTGATGGGTTCAATGGAACTCTTGAGGAGGGTCTGAAAGGAGCCGATGTGTTCCTTGGCCTCGCAGGTCCCGGACTCCTGACACCTGAGCAGGTTTCGACGATGTCTGACCAGGCGATCGTCTTCGCTCTCTCCAACCCGGACCCTGAGATCTGGCCGGAGGATGTTCCTGAGAACGTTCGGGTCATGGCGACAGGGCGCACGGACTACCCGAACCAGGTCAACAATTCGCTCTGCTTCCCCGGCCTGTTCGCTGGTGTGCTTGATGTGCGTGCGCGGGAGATCAATGACGAGATGAAGATCGCGGCAGCGCAGGCTATCGCCGATGTCATCCCGCCCAACGCCATTTCGGAGGACTTCATCATCCCGAGCGTGTTCGATGAGCGAGTGGCTCAGAATGTGGCCGAAGCGGTTGCGCTAAAGGCACAGGAGACTGAGGTTGCCCGCCGCCGCCGTCGCAGGTCCGAAGACGAGGACGACGAGGTCTACGCCACGCGCCGCCTGACCCTCACCTGAGCCCGATTGACAGACACTCAGACAGATGTAGTGGTCATCGGCGGAGGAATCGCCGGAACCTCAGCCGCTTACTTTCTCGCCAGAGAAGGAAGGCGTGTCACGCTCTTCGAAAAGGACGGCGTCGCCGCGCACGCCTCCGGATTCGCATTTGGCGTGCTGCTGCCGAGGATCGTTCCCGATCCATCCGATCCGCTTGACGCGCTCGTTGAACTCTCGCTCAACCTGCACAAGCAGGTGACAGATGAACTCGCCACAAACGGGGCGCAGCTTCGAACCGAGAAGGCATCGGTCTTGCTGGCGCTGGACGATCTGGAGGCGTCCCAGTACAGCGCTCTCTACAGGTCTAGAGACGATCTCATCGGCGATGTGCGCTGGCTCGAGTACGGCGAGCTAAGTCATATCGAGGCACGCATTTCTCCCGATGTCCGGGGAGGCCTCTACCTTGGCGAGAGCGCAGAGATCAACCCTGGAAACTTCTGTCGAGCAATGTGGGCTGCCGCAGAGGCGGAGGGCGCAAGACTTGTACCCAGCGAGGTCGATTCTGTAAAGCCAGACGGTGCCGGAGTCCGTGTCACTGGAGGCGACGAGACCGTATCAGCGGATAGCGCGATCGTTGCGGCGGGGCCATGGACTCGCTCTTTGATGAGTGACGCCAGCCTCAATGTTCCGGTTGATCCGCTTAAGGGCCAGATCCTCAGATTGAAAGCGCCCGGACCGCCAATCAAGGTTTCGCTCTGGTACCGATCCAACTACGCGGGGTCAAAGCCTGAGGGATTGCTGTGGTGCGGCACCACTGAGGAGCGCGTAGGGTTTGATGAGCAGACAACACCTGACGCCCGCGACAGGATCCTCGCGTCTGCGCAGAAGGTGCTTCCGTTTCTGAGCGAAGCGGAAGTGGAGATTCACACCGCCTGCCTCCGGCCTGTCACGCCAGACGGCATCCCGGTGCTCGGCCAGCTTCCAGAACTCCCGCAGATCGTAGTCGCCTCAGGTGGTGGCAGGAATGGGATCGTTCTTGGACCGTCGCTCGGCAAAGTGGCAGCAGACATTGCGACCGGGTCGCCCGTTGACATCGATCTCGCGGGATTCGATCCGACCCGGTTCGGCGGCTAGTCTCGACTGGTACCGGGAGACGGCTACTCTCAGAGTAGGTCTACCAACCCTTGGATACACGCTTGTCCCTGAACCGCACCCCAACGTCCAAGAGCACAGCGCAACTGGCGCTGCCAGGAATTGATGTTCCGGCTGCGCCAGCCCGGTTAGATCTGTTCGAGTTGATCCGCAGCACTTTCAGGAAGGTGGTGCCGCAAGGAGAGATGCCGAAGATCGAAATCTCTCGGAGGATGACTCGGACTCTTGGCACGTTCACTCCTTCCAAGAACCTGATTCGTCTTTCATCACGATTGCTGGTGCTTGGAACTGAGGATGAACAGCGGCACGTGGCGATGCACGAAGTCGCTCATGCTGTCGTTCACGGACGAGACCCGAAGGCCCGAGCACATGGCCGAGAATTCAAAGCCGCGTGCAAGGAGCTCGGCCTCAAGCCCGGACGGTTCGTCAATATCGATCACGCATCATGGCGGAGCCGGATGAGATACGCGGTCGATTGCCCAGCATGCGAAACGCGCCTTCTGCGCAAGCGCAGGACGCGCAGGGTGAAGTGCGATTGCGGCGCATCGCTCAAACCACAGAGATGGCAGGCTGTCGGCATCACACAGGATGGCGTTAGAAAGCTGTAGTCGACTTCACGGGAGGCGCAAGATGAGATCCAGCGAGTTGCTTGCGGATGGGTTCAGCCGAATCACCGAGCTTGTCACGATTTCGCTGAGCGACATCTCTACAGATGGCATCGCGTACCGTCCCGAGCCCGGAGCCAACTCAATCGCCTGGCTGACATGGCATCTCACGCGGATCCAGGACGACCATGTTTCTGAGATCGCAGAGCTGGAGCAGGCATGGGTTACGGATGGCTGGGCTTCTCGCTTCGGCATGGAGTCGAATCCCGACAATGACGGGCGCGGCCACGGCCCTGACGAAGTGGCTGCGATCCCTGCAGACGCCGATCTGCTGCTAGCGCACCACCGGGCGGTCGCAGAGCGAACACAGGAGTACCTGCAGAGAGTGGACAGCGAAGAGTTGGACCGGATTATCGACCGCTCTTACGATCCACCGGTGAGCGTCGGAGTTCGCCTCATAAGCGTCATCAGCGACAACATCCAGCACGCCGGGCAGGCTCGCTACCTGCACGGGATCGTCAGCAGGATCATGTAGCTGAGCACAGGAGCGGACCTTGAGTCGGATCAAGAACGGCTCGTGGTCGACCCCTTTAGCGGTTCGTACGATTGCTGGCGCTACTGGCCGATGATATGCTCGTAGAGAACCGAATACTGATCGTGTTCGAAGCCTTTAATTCCAGTCCAGAGAGGCTGGCAAGGATTCGGCCTGACGAGTCATAGCGCACAATCTGCGCGACTCGCGATATCCCTTGCTGCAGCGCTTCTCTGACCTGGCAAGGGACTTTTTTTGCGCCAGTCCGATCGCATAGCCAGCGAGTGCCGCGATGACTGAATCAAACAGTCATGGCGACTCGCGAGTGGTTCTCTCCAGCGACGATCTTCGCAGGGCGCTGGCGCGCATTTCCCACGAAATCCTTGAACGCAACAAGGGAAATCGCGATCTCGTGCT
The DNA here is from genome assembly GCA_028281895.1 of Dehalococcoidia bacterium. Classification (GTDB taxonomy): domain Bacteria; phylum Chloroflexota; class Dehalococcoidia; order Lucifugimonadales; family Lucifugimonadaceae; genus JAJCYX01. The sequence continues at coordinate 2,551 of JANQIZ010000378.1, read as the reverse complement.
GGTCGGGGTTCAGACTCGCGGCGTTCACCTGGCACATCGCCTCGCAGCCAATATCGGATCATTCGAAGGCTTTGAGCCGCCGGTGGGATCGCTGGACCCGCGCCTCTACAGGGACGACCCGCTCCAGGCATCGGTCAACCCTGTCAGACCAACATCGATCCCCGTATCCCTCGAAGACCGTCCGGTCGTTCTTGTAGACGATGTGCTGTTCACCGGCCGGACCGTTCGTGCTGCTCTGAATGCTCTCTCCGACTTCGGCCGAGCCAGCACGATTCAGTTCGCCGCGCTCGTAGACCGCGGCCACCGCGAGCTGCCGATCAGGCCGGACTACATCGGTAAGAACATTCCCACCGGCAAAGATGAGCGAGTGTGGGTGAAGCTCGCTGAGGTAGACGGAATTGACCAGGTTGATCTGATCCGAACCGCGCCAGTTGGAGCAGAGGCATGACCACTACTCGCAAGACACCTTTGGCCACAGACGAAACGGGCGCGAACGGACAGGTTGAAGGCGCGCAGCCTTCGAATTCACAGCTTGAGACCGCGCCTGAGACGATCCACCATCTGCTTGATGTAGACGCACTCTCTCGCGCACAGATCGAGACTCTGCTGGACAGCTCGGAAGGCATGCTCGAAGTGCTCGGCAGGGATCTCAAGAAGACGCCCGCGCTGCGCGGCAAGACGATCATCACGCTCTTCTTTGAGAACAGCACAAGGACTCGTATATCGTTCGAAGAGGCCGGGAAGATACTCGGCGCAGACGTGATCAACGTCTCAGTCTCGGCGAGCAGCGTGAGCAAAGGCGAATCGCTCTACAACACCTCGCTGACACTCCAGGCGATGCAGGTCGATGCCCTCGTCGTCAGGCACCCCCACTCAGGCGCACCACACTTCGTTGCACGCCACGTCAAGGCTCCAGTTGTGAATGCAGGCGACGGACTTCACGCCCACCCCACCCAGGCTCTGCTCGATCTTTTCACGCTGAAGCAGCGGATCGGCGCGCTGGACGGCAAGAAGATCGCAGTCATAGGCGATGTCCTGTACAGCCGTGTGGCGCGGTCTGACATTCTCGGGCTGGCGAAGCTGGGAGCCGATGTGCACGTGTCCGGCCCTCCCACGCTCATGCCATCAGGCTGGCAGCCTGGCGCGGCTCCGGTTGAGCCGGGCATGGAATCGGTGACCATAGCGAAACGCATCGAGGAAGCGCTCGACGGCGCGGATGCGGTCATGACGCTGCGCATTCAGCGTGAGCGGCAGGACGCCGGTCACCTGCCAGATCTACGCGAGTACTCGAATCTGTATGGCATCAACAAGGCACGACTGGCGCTCGCAAAGCCTGGCGCGCCGCTGATGCATCCCGGACCGATGAACGAAGGGGTAGAGATCAGTTCAGAAGTGGCTCACGGAGATCAGTCGGTCGTTGAGGAGCAGGTTCGCAACGGCGTCGCAGTGCGCATGGCGGTTCTCTACGCAGTGTGCGCCGCTGGCAAAGAGCAGGAATAGCAGTGGCAAACCGGAAACGAATCATACGAGGCGGCCGCGTCATCGACCCTGCGCAGGGCATTGACCGCGTTGCCGATGTCCTGATCGCCGACGGAAAGATCGTCGAGGTGACCTACACCCCGCTCGACAGTGCTGCCGAAGGTCATGAAACTTTGGATGCCTCCGGGCATGTCGTGGCTCCCGGATTCATCGATCTGCACACTCATCTTCGTGACCCTGGATTCGAGTGGAAGGAGACGATCGGCTCCGGCGCCGAAGCTGCGACTCGCGGCGGCTTCACGACCATTAGCGCGATGCCGAACACAGATCCCTGTCAAGACAGCGCTGCTGTTGTGGAGGATGTACAGCGCAGAGCGGCGCGTGATGCATCTGTACGAGTCCTCGTTATCGGCGCGATCACAAAGGGACGCAAGGGGAAGTCGCTCGCGCCCATGGGTGAGCTTGCCGAAGCTGGAGTGATCGGGTTCTCCGATGACGGCGATCCCGTCTCCGATTCCAATGTCATGCGCCAGGCTCTTTCATACGCCACCGGTCTTGGCCTGCCGATCATCAATCATGCCGAAGAGAAGTCGCTCGTCAGAGGCGGCGTGATGAATGAAGGTCCGGTCGCTACCCGGCTGGGCCTTCCTCCCGTTCCGCCGAGCGCAGAAGCGGTCATGATCTCGCGTGACATCGAGCTTGCTGCTCTCACTGACGGCAAGCTGCACGTGCCACACGTATCCACCGCTGCCGGGGTCGAGCTGATCTCTGCCGCAAAGCGACGCGGGCTGGATGTGACTGCCGAGGTGACGCCTCATCATCTGACCCTGAATGACGCATGGGTCTATGGCCTGCATGGCGAGGTGCCAGATGCAGTTCCCGCGGTGGCCTACGACACACACACGAAGGTGAACCCGCCTTTGAGGTCGTTAGCCGATGTCGCTGCGGTGCGTGACGCTCTTGCGGACGGAACGCTCGACATCATTGCCACCGATCACGCTCCGCATGCCGATACCGACAAGATCTGCACCTACGATGAGGCAGCCCATGGAATCAACGTTCTTGAGACGGC
>JANQIZ010000358.1 GCA_028281895.1 Dehalococcoidia bacterium | reverse complement strand
ACGATGGGTTCAAGCCACATCAGCCCGATGGCGCTCACCGGCGTGACATTGGCCTCAACGCCTGAGGATTGCACCGCTTCCTTGACCGCGGCGAGAACCTCGTCTGAACCGGCGGCCTGTCCGGATGTGCCGCCCTGGACGCGAACCCACGGCTTGCCGGACGAATCCAGCTCCGCCCAGTGGGCTTTCGCTTTCTCTAACAGTTCCTCGAACTTTGAGGGCATATTCCGGATCCTGACACCGGTCGCTAGTGAGATTACTTACGTTTGCGCAGGCTTCGGGCTAGACCGGCGGCTGACTTGGGCGTGGCGCGGCCCTTCATGTGGTGATCAACCGCAACGACAGGGGCGTTTGCGCATGCGCCGAGACAGGTGCTGTAACGCAAAGTCACAGAGCCGTCCTCGGTTGTGGCCTCTTCCTGTACGCCTAGCTCATCCTGCACAGCCTTCAGCACATCCTGTGCTCCAAGGAGATGGCAGCTCGGACCCCAGCACACATCCAGGGTCACCCGGCCGGGGGGGGTGAACCTGAAGTTGGTGTAGAACGATGCCACGCTCCAGACCTCGTTGATCGAAGTCTTGGAGTAGTCGGCCACCTCTTCGATGGCCTCGTCCGGGATGTAGTGAATGGCGTCCTGGACAGCTAGTAGCGATGAGAGGACCGTCACCGTTGGCTGCGGCTGTGACGAGATGGCTTGCCGAATGCGCTCACGCAGCTTCGGCGAGGTTTCACTTCTTGCTGTCGTCAATTACTGATCTCTCGATTCCCGCGCCCGAGCCTGCGAGGAACCTGTCTCGTTAGAAGGGCCGATTCGAGTCCATCAGCCCATATTGAGAATTCGGTCACAATCCTAGCAAGTGTTCGCTGCAGCAACAACGTGTGAGCGTGCGTGCGGCCAGCTAAACGACGGGTGACGTGCCGCCATCGACGTTGAGCGATGCCCCGGTGATGTAGCTGGCTCGCTCCGAGCAGAGGAAGGCGATCGCATCGCCGGCTTCACGCGCTTCACCGATGCGTGCCATCGGAACATTGGCCCCGATGCTGGCCCAGTGATCCTCAAGCGAGTACGATGAGTCCTTCGCATTCATCGCTTCCCAGCGTGTTCTGTGCTGTCCGCTCTTGAGCACTCCGACGCAGACGGTATTGACGCGAATGCCCTCAGCGGCGAACTCTTTTGACCAGGCTTTGGTCAGGGAAATACCGGATGCTCGTGAAAGCGAGGTGGGCTGGGAACCCGGGGCTGCCGCCTTGCCGCCGGGCGTCGTCGTGTTCACGACCGCTGGGCCGCTGGACTTGCGGAGGTGTGGGAGCGCGTTCCGCATGCAGTAGACCGCTCCGAAGACCTTGAGTCGCAGGTCTTCTTCCAGCTGCTCGTTCGTCATGTCCTCAAGCCGGGAAGCGGATGACGTGCCCGCATTGTTCACCAGGATGTCGAGTCCGCCGAACTTCGAGACGACGCTGTCGATCGCAGCCTTGACCGAGCTCTCGTCACGCACATCGGTCGAAACACCGATGACATCATCGCTGCCGCTCTCGGCCTTGATATCTGCGACGGCGGCGTCGAGCTTCGACTGGGTGCGGGCGATGATCGCCACCTTTGCCCCTTCTGCAGCCAGCGTCGTGGCCGCAGCCTTGCCTATGCCGTCGCTTCCGCCGGTGATGAATGCCACTTTTCCAGCAACGCCGAGGTCCATTGATCGATTCCTTTGATGAGTTGAAGTTCTGTGACTTGGCCGTGCGCGCAAACGCTCTCGTGCCACGCGGCCGGATTATAGCTATGCCGCATAGGTGCAGGCCGACCGTGTATTTCTGGGCCCAACGGGAATAGAATCGTTTGTCTGTCGAAAGCCACGAATGGATGGTTTCGGCGGCAATACGATTCTCGAAAGACAGCATTTACCGAGCTAGCGCAAGATATGACGCCCGACGACTCAAACGGCAGCGAGCCGCGATTCCAACCTTTGACTGTGCCAAGACGAACTGTGATGGGACCGGGGCCGAGTTCGGCCAGCCCTACCGTTCTCCGGGCTATGTCACTCCCCGTAATCGGCTACCTTGACCCCGCGTACTTCGATGTGCTCGAAGAGGTCGAGTCGATGCTGAAAGAGGTCTTCAAGACCGAGCAGCGAGCTTTCGCTGTCGCAGGGGCGGGATCGGCAGGTATGGAAGCCGGTCTGCAGAGCATCCTGGAGCGCGGCGATAAGGTGATCATCTGCTCATACGGCTATTTCTGCGAGCGGCAGGTGATGATGTGCGAGCGTCTCGGCGCTGAGGTGATCGAGCTTCGCACTGAGTGGGGCAAGGCGTTCGATCCGCAGGTGCTCAAGGACGCGCTGCGCGAGCACGCGGACACGAGGCTTGTGGTGAGCATTCACGCCGAGACTTCGGCAGGCACGCTGCACCCTGTCAAGGAGATGTCAGAGATCGCCCATGACGCCGGCGCGCTGTTCTTGACTGACGTCGTGACTTCGCTGGCCGGTTGCGAGGTTGATTTCGATGGCTGGGACCTGGACTTCGCATACTCGGGCAGCCAGAAGTGCCTTGCCGCTCCTCCAGGCATCAGCCCTGTGGCTCTCTCTGAGCGGGCGCTGGACCACATCCGCGGCCGTAAGACACTGCCTTCGAGCTGGTACCTGGACCTGTCGCTTATCGCCGACTACTGGGGGCCCGAGCGCAAGCATCATCACACGAACCCTGTGAACATGGTCTACGGGCTCAGGGAGGCGCTCGCTCTTGCGCTGAACGAAGGCCTTGAGACCCGCTGGCTCAGGCACGAGCGTGTGGCCGCAGCCCTGCGGGCGGGGCTCAACGCCATGGGCCTGGAATCGCCAGTCGAGCCATCTGCACGCCTCAACCAGCTCACCGTTGTATCGCTGCCAAAGGGCGTCGACGACGTGAAGCTGCGCGGGCAGCTGTTCGATCTCTACGGCATTGAGGTCGGCCGAGGCCTTGGCCAGTTTGCAGGGAAGGTGATTCGCATTGGACTGATGGGCGAGTCGTGCGTGCCTGCGAATGTGTTCAATCTGCTGAACGCGCTTGAGCGTCTGCTGCCCGAGTACGGCTACGAGACCGGCAAGGGAGTTGGGACCGGCGCGGCCGCTGCGCAGCTAGCCGCCGAGCCTGCTCCGCTGTACTAGCGCCGAACGATCTTGAGCGGCAGCTTGATAAGCGCCCACAGCCTGCCTGCGAAGTAACCGGCGATATCCAAGAACTCGGACTTCGCGTAGCCGAAGTCCTGCACCGCAGGCGGAACTCCTGCTGAGTGCAGACCCACTGGCCCGGCCGCGGCCCTCATCTTGCTCGCATCTGAGCGGGCTTGATCAACTCGTTCGCTCTCCGCGATCTCGTGCGGAGTGCTGCGAGCAGACACCCGGCTTCGACTCTGATCTTGCTGGTCGGTCATGGCTGTGGCTGTATCCCGACTCTCCTGTCGAGTAGCAAGTGTTTGCCAGTTGAGAACGCACAGTGTCTCGATACTCCCGCTAGGATACGCTGCGCCCACCAGTGAACCGAGAACTAATGACTAATCAACCCGGCTGGAAGATACCTATCGAGGATGGCCTCGTGATGCGCGGCGCCACTCTCGATGATGCCGATCCGCTGAGCGCGTACAACGGAGAGGCTCACCATGACCCCCACGACCCGAACGATCCGCCCGGCCCCGCGGTGTGGATCAGCGAGTGGACGCGCGATCTGATCAGCAAGCCTCACCCTTCCATGAGTCTTGATGATGTCATCGTCTTGGAGGATTCACGGACAGGGCAGAT
>JANQIZ010000058.1 GCA_028281895.1 Dehalococcoidia bacterium | reverse complement strand
CATGTAATGTACCCATCTCTCTCAAGCTCCTTGAGTGTCGGATAGATCATGGCATCGGTTGGCCTGACGCCGTCGCAACAGACGGAAACTGCGTCTGCGAGCTCATATCCGTGCATAGGGCGCTGGGCAAGCGCTGCGAACAGGAAGAACCGGAGAAGGCTCTTGCGGTTCAGCGCCTGCCAGTAGGCCGTGTCTGTGAGACCGATCGTCTGAGTGACCATGGATACCTCGCATTCCAATATATAGGAATCTTAGGTATAAAGCAAACTGAAGTCGTCTCCAGACGCCACGGATATAATCCCGCCATTCGAGCCTTCACTCTCAATCCACTGGTCGTGCCGTATGTCTCCCGCCACTCGAAAGAAGCCGCTCCTGCTCGTGATGGATGGCCACTCAATGGTCTTCCGGGCGTGGTTCGCCATTCCCGAGCGGCTCAGTACGTCGTCGGGCCAGGACACGCGTGGTGCATACGGATGGCTCACCACTTTCCTGCGGACGATCCGCGAACAGAAGCCGACTCATGTTGTTTTGACTTTCGACACCAGCGCGCCGACATTCCGCGACGAGATGTTCGAGCAGTACAAGGCACAGCGGCCTCCGGTCGATCCCGAGTTGCACGAGCAGGTGCCGATGGTCGAGGACATCTGCGCCGCTTTCGGCATACCGGTCTTCAAGATGGACGGTTTCGAGGCCGACGATCTGGTTGGCACGATCACTCGAGAGGCCGAGGAGCAGGGCGCCGATTGCCTGATTCTTACCGGAGATGCGGACCAGTTACAGCTTGTGTCCGATAAGACCCGGCTGCTCATGTATTCGGGTTTTGGCGATGTGAGGGTTTATGACCCCGAGGCGGTTACCGAACGATATGACGGGCTGGGCCCGGAGTTTGTCGCCGAGATCAAGGCCCTCGAAGGCGATCCTTCAGACAACATTCCGGGAGTGCCGAAGGTTGGGCCCAAGGCGGCGCGTACTGTCCTCAGGAAGTTCGGCCATCTTGAGGATGTGTACGAGAACATCGAACAGGTCAGTGAGATTCCCAAGGACCAGCTTCGAGGCGCCAAGAGCGTTCAGACTCGCCTTGAAGAGCACAAACAGGTCGCTTTCGATGGGCTCAAGCTGACAACGATTGTCCGCGATGTGCCGATCGAATTCAGCCTTGAGCAGGCAGAGTTCGCTAACTACGACCGCCAGGCAGTGGTCGATGCTCTTACAAAGCTAGAGTTCCGCTCGATACTCAGGCAGATTCCAGACCCTGAGAGCGATGATCCGTGGTCTGCCCCATCAAACGGCGCTCAGTTAGGTCTCGGCGCAATCACAACAGAGGAATCGAAAGACGGGCAGGGCGCCGGCAGCGAAGTGCCTTCGACGAGCCAGACTGACTATGCCACGGTCTCAGACCTGGATTCCCTGCGCCAGATGGTCAAGACCATCTCCACTGAGAGCGGCTTCGCCTTCGACACAGAGACGACAGGGACCGACCCTATGCGGGATCAGCTGGTCGGCCTGTCCTTCTCCAACGAAGCCGGCAAGGCCTGGTATGTCCCTGTTGGCCACCATGAAGGCGACCAGGTTCCGTTTGAGAAGGCGCTTGCCGAGCTGAGGCCTGTCTTCGAAGACGCCTCTGTCCCCAAGACTGCTCACAATGCCAACTTCGACATGATGGTGCTCGAAGAAGCTGGTATCAAACCTCGCGCTGTGAACTTCGATTCGATGATTGCCGCCGCGCTCTGCGGCCGCAGAGCCATCGGCCTGAAGCAGCTTTCGGTCGATTGCTTTCACATTGAGATGATGCCAATCACCGATCTGATCGGAACCGGTCGGAAGCAGATCACGATGGCCGAGGTGCCGATTGAGCGAGCGGCTCCATACGCGTGTGCCGATGCCGATATTGCGTGGCGGCTAAGGGAGTTCTTCGAACCGCAGCTTGCAGAGCACGGCGCGGCTTCAGTCAATGACGAGATCGAGATTCCTCTGCTGCCGGTGATAGTTGAGATGCAGCGCGCCGGCTTCAAAGTCGATACGACGATGCTGGCTGAGATGTCCGAGGAGCTCGGCACTGAGCTTGAGAACATCAAGCAGGCCGCATCCTCTGTTCTGGGTGGACGAGAGCTGAATCTGAACGCCAACCAGCAGGTAGCCGCTGTTCTGATCGAAGAGCTTGGCGCACCTAAGACCCGGCGCACAAAGACCGGCTGGTCGATGGATGCCAACGCGCTGGAGCAGATACGGGAGACGCCCGGACTGGACGACCGGGTTTACCAACTGGCAGATGCCGTACAGAAGTACCGCGAGTTGACGAAGCTCAAGTCTACGTACGTTGACGCGCTGCCGGTGCTGACGAATCCTCGCACGGCTAGAGTCCACACCAGCTTCAACCAGGTCGGCTCAGCCACCGGACGTCTCTCCAGCACAGACCCAAATGTGCAGAACATTCCTGTGCGCACAGAGCTTGGCCGCAGGGTCAGGTCTGCCTTCACGACCGATGCCGACAAGGGCTGGATGCTGCTGGCAGCCGACTACTCTCAGATCGAGTTGCGGATACTTGCGCACCTGTCGAAAGAGCCTGGACTTCTCGAGGCGTTCAAAAAGGGAGAAGACATCCACAGCGCGACAGCGCGCGCGATGTACGGCGACGAGAAGGTGACGCCGGACCAGAGGCGGATCGCCAAGATCCTGAACTTCGGAGTCATATACGGTCTCGGACCCCATGGTGTCGCCCGCCAGACTGATCTCACCCGGCAGCAGGGTCAGGAGTTCATCGATCTCTACTTTGGCAAGTATCCGGGATTACGCGAGTACATCGATAACACGAAGCAGCTTGCCCGCGACCGAGGCTATTCGGAGACGATTAATGGTCGGCGTCGCTACCTGCCTGAGATCACGTCCCGGAACGGAATGCACAGATCGGCTGCCGAGCGTGTTGCGGTGAACATGCCGATTCAGGGGACGGCCGCAGACATCGTGAAGATCGCAATGGTCAACCTGGACCGGGAGATGTCGAGCGAGAAGATGCGCTCTCGCATGCTAATCCAGGTCCACGACGAACTGATCTTCGAAGTGGCTCCCGGCGAACTGATGGAACTCCAGGCGCTCGTTACAGAGCTAATGCCCGGGGCGATGGAGCTTGATGTGCCCCTAAGCGTCGAGACCAAGACCGGCATCCGCTGGGGTGACATGGAGTGATCACCAGCAATGCCTGAGCTCCCAGAGGTGGAGTCACTTCGACTGTATCTCGCTGGTGAAGATCTGATTGGCGGGACGATTAGCGAGGTCCAGACGGATTGGCCTCCAAACAGGAGCGACGACTACGATCTTTCTGAGCTATCAGGTCGTCGTATCGAACGCTTTGGCCGCATTGGCAAGAACCTCTTCGTTTACCTCGACCGCGGCGTGCTATGGATGCATATGGGTATGACCGGCCGCCTGGCGGTGATGCATCCGGCAGAAGAGCCGATGCGATACGCCCGCATGACGCTGTTCCTGGATGACGAACGCCGGATTGAGCTCGATGACCCAAGACGCTGGGCTGGCGCTCGACTGGAAGAGTCAGACGTCTCGATACGGGCCGGGCTTGGCCCCGATGCGCTGGAAAGCGAGCTAACACCGGAAGAGTTCGTCGCCAGAGTCAAAGGTAAACGCTCGCCGATCAAGTCTGTGTTGATGGACCAGTCGGTCATCGCTGGAGTCGGGAATATCTACGCCGACGAAGCGCTTCATCGCTCCGGAATTAATCCCTCCAGACGAGCCGATCGTATCTCTGTTGCCCGATTGAAGAACCTGCACTCCGACCTTCGAACCGTCCTGATGCAAGCTCTGCGCTATATCGTTGATCATCCAGACGAGCGCGGCCGGCCATATGTTGTCGATGCCTACGATGACCGTATGCGGCTCTACCGAAAGAAGGGATCGACCTGTCCCGACTGCGGCGGAGAATTACAGACTCGCAAGTTCGGAGGCAGAACGGCCTACTACTGCTTACTCTGCCAGAGCTAGTTATCTGCTGCAGGGTCCAGAGTAAGACTCTCCATGAGCCGCAGAACCGCTTTCTGACCAGTTGCGTCACTGGCAGCTAATGCATGCCAGCCAGGCGTGTCATACTTCCTGCCTGTATCTGGCCAATCCCTTCACGGTCAACTTCAGCGCATGTCAACACCAAATAATCCGGCCATACTCGCCATCGATATCGGCACCTCGGCGATCAAGGCGAGCTTCTACGACGCGGCGGCAAACTCCGTTGAAGGCTCACTCGTCTCTATCCCACATGACCAGATCACCGCATCGGACGGCACGGTCGAAGAGCCTGTCGAGCGCATCGTGACAGCGGTCGAGGCAGCTATCGATCACTCACTCGAATTTGCCGCCAACTCCGGCCTCAAGATCGCAGGCGTGGCGATGGACAGCATGGCCTCGACGATCCTGGCGGTAGACGACTCTGGTGATCCAGTCACGCCTGTGTACACATACGCCGATACTCGTTCTGCAGACGATGTCGAAGCTCTTCGACGCGAGTTGGATGAAGCAGAGGTTCATCAGCGGACAGGCGCTATGCAGCACACCTCTTATGTGCCGGGCAGAGCCAGGTGGCTGAAGCGAACCCGGCCGGCAATGTTCGATCGCGCTGCACGATGGCTCGATGTGTCGACATATCTGCACAGCAGATGGTTTGGCGCTAAAGACGTGGTGGCTAGCTACTCGGTAGCGTCCTGGAGCGGAATGCTGAATCGTCATCTGCTCTGCTGGGACGATGAGGTTGTTCAGGCCGCAGGACTCACATCAGACGCGCTGCCGGAACTGGGCTCTTACTCTGACAGTCAAACTGGACTGCGGACAGAGTTTGCCAGCAGGTGGCCCGCTATTGCAGATGTGCCGTTCTTCCCCGCCGTTGGCGACGGAGCGGCTGTCAACATCGGCACAGGCTGCGCTGGCCCTGATCGAGTGGCGCTATCTGTCGGAACAACCAGTGCCATGCGCGTTCTGAGGCAGAAGGACGACTACGAAATCCCGCGCGGGCTTTGGTCTTATTGCCTTGGCGCTGATCTGGCACTTACCGGTGGAGCCTTCAGCGAGGGAGGTCTGCTGCTCGATTGGGCCAGCAAAACACTTCAGATACCGCCTGTCGACCAGCTCGACTCTGCGCTGGCAGATAGAGAGCCGGGCGCTCATGGACTGACGATTCTGCCGTTCCTTGCAGGTGAACGGGCGACTGGATGGTCTACGCGTGCTACAGGAGTCTTCGAGGGCATACGATCCGCAACTAGTCCTCTCGACCTGGTTCAGGGCATGATGGAAGCGGTGAGTCTTCGATTTTCACTGGTGGCAGATCTGCTGGTGCCTGACCGATCCAGCGATCTTGTGTTTGTTGCTTCAGGATCAGCCATTCGCAACTCCAGGTGGTGGCTGCAGATCATGGCTGACGCCCTTGATGCGCCCGTAGTCATCAATGCCGAAGAGCAGGAGACCGGCCGCGGCGCGGCGATTCTTGCGCTCCATTCACTGGGACTGCTGGATTCGCTGAGTCAGCCAGAGGTTGAGGTCAGTGAGACGTATGAGCCTCGTCCGGCCGCTTCGGCAGTGCTGCGGGAGCAGCTTCAGCGCCAGGTCGAACTCTATTCACGCACTCTTGGTGAGGCCGGTAACTGACCGAAAGTACCCCTGACGGGATGTACTCAAGGCTCTGCGAAACAAGCCTGTAGTGTCACACTGGCTCTGTTGGGTCTACTAGCATTTTTGCCTTCTTCCTGGCCTGCGCCTTCATGTAGCGGCGCCATGGCACGGAAACAGCGACTTCACCAGAGGTTTAGTGTGACCCAGCAGATTCAGTATCTCAGCAGCGTTGAGCACATCATGAACTCCGACACTCGTTGGGTTCTGGCTGATGAGTCCATCTCCTCAGTTCAAGAGATGCTCAACGAAGACCACACTTCTCCAGTGGCCGTTGTAGATCACCAGCACCGCTTCGTCGGTTTCGTGAATGCCGGCGATGAACTCCTGGACCAGGTGCTTACTGCCGGACAGGCCGCGGTTCGTGCTCGAATGACGGTCTCGCCAGACGAATCTGCCTTCACTGTCGTGTCTGGCATGCTTGAGAAGAACCTCGACTGGGTTCCGGTTTTGCATAACCGTAAGCTGATCGGCAGCCTCTCCAGGGATTGCGTACTGTCAGCGTTTGGAGAGACGCGCGCCGTCTAGCCGCCGCGTGGCGCATGCTCATCAGCGTGCCGCTCTCGACGTTCCTCAAGCAGCAGGTTCGCCTCTTCTCTCACACGGTCGATGAGATTCTCATCATCTGTCGCCATGTGCCTGTTGCCTGGTAGTGCCTCAACCTCGCTGAGCCAGTTGAACAGCTCTTCAAGCCGCGCAGTCAACTCCGCTGAGGTCAGCATCTTCGGATCGGCTGGGCCTGGATCTCGTGGAGGTTCGGGAAGCGATGTCACTCGCCGTCTCCCGACCCGTGCTGATGCCATCGACGCCCACCTCCAAGGAATTCGTCTGCTGCCGCAGGGCCATTCGATCCTCGTTCGTACTGGTATAGCTGTGATTTCAGCGATTGCTCCCAGGCCTGTACGAATGGATCTATGATCTGCCAGGACAGCTCGATCTCGTCACTTCGGGTGAACAGTGACTGATCGCCCTCAATTGCATCCAGCAGCAGCCGCTCGTATGCATCACGAATCACCTGCTCAGGAAAGTGGTACTCCAGGCGCTCCGGGGCTGTGCCCATGCGGGTTCCAGGCTTCTTGTTCTCGAAGGTGAGATGAACACCCTCATCCGGCTGGATCGTGATCTGAAGCAGGTTCGGAGTCACGTTGGCGCTCTGCGTATCGAAGATTGTGTGCGGCGGAGGACGGAACTGGATTGCAATCTCTGATGTCTTTTCAGACAGCGCTTTGCCAGACCGCAGATAAAACGGCACACCCTGCCAGCGCCAGTTGTCGATGAAGAGCCTGGTGACGCCATACGTGGCAGTCGCAGATGAAGGAGCTACGCCTTCTTCGCCCCGGTAGCCGTCATACTGGCCGCGAATCGAGTTTGCGGCCGCTTCTTCGGTGCCGTATTTGCGCACAGCCTGCAGAACCTTGGCCTTTTCAGTCCGCAAAGCATCTGCGCCCGCGCTCACTGGCGGCTCCATCGCTATCAGCGACAGTAGTTGCATGAGATGGCTCTGCATCATGTCGCGGAGAACACCTGCCCTGTCGTAGTAGCCGGACCTTCCTTCGGTATCCAGGCTCTCGAGCACCGAAATCTGAACATTGTCAACGTAGTTGCGGTTCCACACAGGCTCGAAGATGGTATTGGCGAACCTGAAGACGAGCAGGTTCTGGACCGTCTCCTTGCCGAGGTAGTGATCGATACGAAACACTTGCGATTCGTCTGCTACAGAGTGAACTACGCTGTTTAGCTCTTGAGAAGACTCGCGGTCTGTTCCGAACGGCTTTTCGATCACTACTCGCCGAGAGCCTGCGGCCTGATCCAGCATTCCGCAGCGTCCCAGCGCTTCCAGGGTTGTCGGGTATAGACCTGGAGCCAGTGCAAGGTAGTACAGCCGGTCGTCCGTCATACTCGGGCCACAGGAATTGCTGACGATGGCATCGATCGCCTTCAGCGACTCGTCGTCGGTAGAGCTTCCGCGCACATAGCTGATGTTCCCGGCGAAGGCGTCCCATGAGCTACGGTCTGCGTCGTCGAGCCCGCCAATCGCATCTGCGAGTGAACTCCGGAACGACTCGTCCGTCATATCGGACCTGGCGACTCCGATGAACTGGCACAGGTCGGGCAGGGCGCCGGTCTTGAAGAGGTGGAACAGGGCCGGCACCAGCTTGCGGTGGGCCAGGTCACCGGACGCTCCAAAGATGACGATGGTTAATCGGGCAGCGCTGTTGCCATCGCTAGCCATCGCTCTTCCTCACAGCGTGACCGCCGAACGCGTTTCGCATTGCAGCCAGCGCCCGGCCACCCAGTGGATTCTCCTGGCGGGAGCGGAAGCGCATCTGCAGGGCGAGCGCAATGACCGGCGCAGGCACGGCCAGCTCAACCGATGTATCGACGGTCCAGCGGCCTTCTCCGGAATCATCAACGTACGAGGTCAATCCTTCCAATTTCGGATCGTCCGCGAACTCGTCTGCCGTCAGGTCGAGAAGCCACGATCGGATGACCGATCCATGCCGCCAGTTGTTGGCGATAGCGCCAAGGTCCAGTCCGAAGTCTTCTTTCGCGGCCAGCAACTCGAAGCCCTCGGCGAATGCCTGCATCATCCCGTACTCGATCCCGTTGTGGATCATCTTGACGTAGTGGCCGGACCCGGATGGCCCAACATGGAGCCCGCCATCGTTCTCGGGAGGAGCCAGGCTCTTGAAGATGGGCAGGTTGCGCTCATACGCCTCTCGACTTCCGCCGATAGTCAGGCAATAGCCGTTGTCCAGACCCCAGACTCCTCCGCTCGTCCCGCAGTCGAGGAAATCGATCTGATGATTCGCAAGATGCTCTCCACGCCTGATCGTTTCCTTGTAGTTTGAGTTTCCACCATCGATCACCGTGTCTCCCGGAGACAGGATCTTCGCCAGTTCCTGCACGGTCTGTTCGGTCACATCTCCGGCGGGAACCATCACCCACACCGTTCGAGGCTCTTGAAGCTTTTCAGTCAGTTGAGTGATCGAGCCAGCTCCGGTGGCTCCGGCCTGTTCAACAGCTTTCACCGCGGACGGGTCAGGATCGAATGCGACCACATCATGTCCATCGCGCAGCAACCGCTTCGCCATGTTTCCGCCCATGCGTCCGAGCCCGACTATTCCGATCTGCATTGACCAACTCCTGCGAGAGATGTGTGGATACTGACGTTTGGTCGCTGTCTTCGACACAGCGACCTTCTGGAACTTGACCTGAATTCGAGGGTATCAGCCTGTGCTCTTGATGCGTCGCGCCAGTAAAGGCGCAACGTCTTTCGGGCTCCAGGCGATCCATTCGTTGTCGATCGCACCATCTGACCTGAGTGAATCGGTCGAGAACTCCGTCGCGACGCAGATCCAGCGAGCTCCTGAAGCTATGGCCGCATGCGCTCCTCTGGCCGAGTCTTCGAAGATGAGACACTCGCCCGGCTCAACACCGAGGTTCTTCATCGCCAGCAAAAACGCGTCTGGCGACGGCTTCGGATTAGCCACGTCATCGACACCGACGACTGTGCTTATGATCTCGCCTAGGCCGATCGCGGTGAGTACGCGCCTGGCCTCGTCAGAGTAGGACATGGTTGCGACGCCCACAGAGAGACCTTCTTCTGCGGCAGAACGGGCGACATGGACGTTGTGTTCGTAGATGACCTGTCTCAGCATCTCCGGAGCGCCGTGTGTGGCTCGATAGAGTTCCATGCGCTGACGATGCAGAGCCTCGGAGACGGTCTCAGTTGGACCCGGGTCGAGCAGTGATGCGAGGCTGAACTCCTCGATCATCGCCTCGCAGATCATCATGTCGGTTGAGCCGACGCGGGACTGGTAGAGATCGATCGCACCAAGTTCTGGCGCATCAAGTCCCTTGATGGAGCCGACGAGATCTGCGTACGCGCGAGCCTTGAGGTGTTCCGTCTCGATCAGCGTGCCATCGAGATCGAATATGACAGCGCGGATATCGCTGTTCTCAAACATGACGCCCCACTACCAGAGGGCATCGCGCTACCTCAACCAGGGCTCAGCCCATCCCAGTCCAGCGAGCGTATCCGCTTGAGGCGCGTATTCGCATCCGACCCAGCCCTTGTATCCGATCTCGTCGAGGTAAGGCAGAAGGTAGTTGTAGTTGATCTCGCCAGTGCCTGGCTCATGCCGTCCGGGAGTGTCTGCCAGCTGCATGTGAGCGATCAGGTCCAGGTTCGCTTCAACGGTTGGAGCGAGATCTCCTTCCATGATCTGCATGTGGTAGAAGTCGTACTGGATGAAGAGGTTCGGGTGGCCGACTTCTTCGATGAGATCGCGTGTCTGGCGAGTGGTGTGAATGAAGAAGCCCGGTTGATCCCTGGTGTTGATCGCCTCGATCAGCCCTTTGACACCGACTTTGTCCAGCTCTTCAGCGCAGTGCCGGAGATTCGAGACCAGTGTGGCGCGGGCTTCTTCGGGATCAAGATCATCGGGGAGAGGTCCAACGCCGACGTTCACTCCGATACATCCAAGCGCAGAAGCGTACTCGACGCCCTGCGCGACTCGCTCCCTGTAGAGGTCGGTCCGATCCGGGCGAAGTGGGATGTTCTGATTGCCGGTGTCAGGATCTTCCATCGGCATGTTGATGATCACATGCTTGAGGTTATTGCGCTCAAGCCGATCAACGATCTGTTCAACCGGGATCGAGTAAGGGCTTTGCAGCTCAACGCCTGTGAACCCGGCTTTCGCTGCCGCGTCGTATCGGTCCAGGACACTGAACTCGTTGAACATGAACTGCAGGTTGGCTTCGAGCCTGGGCATGTTCTGCGCTGCGAATCGTGGTACGGAGCAGGATGACGCCGCCGGAGAGCCGGAGGCGAGTGGTCAAACGGAGGTTAGGCGTCGATCTGCGCGATGGCGACCAGTACAAGGACGATTGAGAGTATGAACGAGAAAATCACCATCGCGGTGACCATCTGCAGCTCCTTGGAAAGAGATTCTTGCTTCGACGGTTCCTGCTGGCGGCGTGTGAGCCGCGAACACGGAAAGGATACTCGTTTGTTGAACTAGATGCGAGTTGCGAACGCACTTGTTTGCGATCAACATCCGCTACCCGGACAGATATTCGCTCGCCCAGCCCAGCCCGCCAGCTGTATCGCCTGCCGGACGGTACTCGCAGCCCACCCAGCCGTCGTACCCCATGCCATCCAGCCGGGCGAAAACACCCGGGTAGTTGATCTCGCCGGTCCCAGGCTCGTTTCTCCCCGGATTGTCGGCGATCTGGATGTGACCGATCTTGTCGAGGTTGGACTCGATAGTCTTTATCAGATCGCCTTCCATGATCTGCATGTGATAGACGTCGTACTGAAGCTTCAGGTTCGCAGGCGATCCAGCCGCTTCGATCATGGAAAGCGCGTGGTCGGTATGGAACACGAAGAATCCGGGCGTATCGACGGTGTTGAGAGGTTCCAGCAGCACGTTGATCCCATGGGGCGCAGCTGCGCTTGCCGCGAACTTGAGGTTGTCGACCAGCGTCGTCTGCAGATCTGAGAAATCGGCGCCTTGAGGAGCGAGGCCTGCCAGCACGGTCAGGCGCTTGCAGTTGAGCGTTTGCGCGTACTCGATCGCCTGCCCGACGCCGTCCTGGAACTCGCCTTGCCGCTCAGCCTGGACAGCGATTCCCCGCTCTCCACCCTCGAAGTCACCGGCAGAGAAGTCAAACAGAACCTGCTCCAGGCCATTCTTGTCGAGCTGTTCAGCGATATCGGCTGCCGGGAAGTCATAAGGAAACAGATACTCAACGCCCTTGAATCCCGCGCCTGCTGCCGCCGCAAAGCGATCCATAAAAGCGACTTCGTTGAACATCATCGAGAGGTTGGCTGCGAGCTTTGGCATTCGTGGCAGGTCCTTTATCTATGGGTACGGTAGATCAGACTGGATTCTCGGTGCAGATAGATTATCGGTTGGCCTCGATCTGCGCATTCAGCATCGAGCCTGTTGTGACCACATCTAGACGGAGGCAGTAGCCACTGCAGGCCTGGTTCGGCCAAATTCTGTGGCTTCCTCGAAGGCGCTGGCAATTTGCAGAACCGATAGATCGTGGCGGTAACCACCAACGATCTGGAGGCCGACTGGCAGCCCGTCATCAGTGAAGCCTGCTGGAACGGAGATCGCAGGCTGTCCGGTCACAGTGATGGCATAGCACGTGGCCATCCACTGGATGTAGTTCTCCAGCTTCTCGCCATTGATCTCAGTCACATACTCCTGCTCGATTGAGAACGGCGGAACGCTGGTCACGGGGCAAAGCAGGAACTCGTACCGCGAGAAAAAGTCACTCATGCGAACGTGCAGCTGAGTCCTCTTCACCTCAGCTTCGGCAAGGTCCATCGCCGATAGCTTCAGCCCCTCGCGTATGTTCCACTTCACGGTCTCTTTGAGCAGATCAGGGCTATCTTCCAGATGCTTCTTGTAGTCAGATGCGAACTTGTACGCGCGGAAGGCCTGGAAGATCTCATCTGCGTCTGAAAGGTCAGGATCAGCCTCTTCGACAATGCATCCGAGGTCTTCGAAAACGCTGCGCTGTTTCTCAAGGACGCGTGTGATTGAAGACTCGACGGGGTATCCGCCAAGAGTTGGACTCCACGCGACGCGGACACCTTCGAATGGCCGACGAAGATCGATATCAAAGATCGAACCGGGCTCATCAATGCATCCGGGCACTCTAGGGTCAGGCCCTGCCAGGATCGATAGTTGAAGCGCGACATCTGCGACGGTACGTCCCATCGGCCCCTGCACAGACAGTGAGTTGAATCCAAGCGAACTCGGATGTGACGGAACGCGTCCTAGTGAGGTTCGGAACCCTGCGACGTTGCCCCAGGCTGCCGGATTCCTGAGCGAGCCACCCAGGTCGGAGCCTGTGGCAAGCGGCACCATACCGCACGCAAGCGCCACAGCAGAGCCGCCGCTGCTGCCGCCGCAGGTCAGCGCAGTGTCGTATGGATTCAAGGTCGTGCCGAACACCTGGTTGAACGTCTGCGATCCAGCGCCGAATTCAGGAGTGTTCGTCTTGCCAACAACAACCGCGCCTGCCGCCTTGAGACGCTCAACTGGCAGAGCGTCGAAGTCGGGCACCCAGTCCTTGAAGATGGGCGAACCGAACGTAGTCCTGATCCCCTTGGTTGGAGACAGGTCTTTGATGCCCACCGGGACACCGTGAAGCGGTCCGGTTACTGGCCCGTTGTCCAGTTTCCTGGCTGTCTCAAGGGCGCCCTCTGCGTCGAGGGTGCACATGGCGTTCACAGCCGGGTTGACCCGTTCAATCTGATCGAGGTGAGCCTCAAGCGCTTCAACGGCAGACAGGTCGCGCTTCGCAATGCGATCCCGAATGGACGTTGCGTCTTCAAAGACCAGAGGCTCGGGCATTATCAGCTCCATTGTTGTCACAGGGTGTTGTTGGCGTTTGGCAGCCAGTGCCGGAAGGGTAGCAGCCAATCTCGCAGCACACTTTCCAGGCTCATGGTGGGACCTTCTTCCTATGTTCTGGAACTTGGAGGCTCCTGCCCTGCATCTGCGAAGGCGTGGACTATATGTGCAGCCGAATGATCCCGGCAGCAAATCTGAAGCACACGTGGTGCCAGCATCGTGAGGCACAGCGGCTCAGAAAGCCGATCTGAGTCCTGTTGTTCCCATGAGCCGAAAGTCATTCGGACCGGCATCCGGCAAAGCTTGAATAGTGGCGGATGGAGAGCAATCGCTAAGAACGGAGACGCCAGTTGCAGCTTGAGAAGAGACGGTGTCACGCAGAGACAGGCCGAATCTACGCTCCTTTAGGCGTCAGTAATGAATTGCTCGACCAACACCTCCACCGGCTGCGATTGCATCCCCTGATATTGCGACGGAGAGCGGCGATGCCAGGAAAGCGACAATATTCGCGATGTCGGAAGCATCGATGATCCGGTGAACCGAATTGCCGGCGGCCATCTCGGCTTCAATCTCCGATTCTTGGACCCCTTTGCTTGCGGCCCTCGAGCGTATTACGCTGGGGGTCGCTTCAGTTCTGGTGAGGCCCGGGTGAACTACGGTTACATTGATCCCGGACGGCCCCAGCTCATCGGCAAGGTTCTTGGTCATTGCCGCGACAGCCACGTTGCGCATGCTGCCAATCGTTGTGCCTGAGCTACGTGCTGCCAGGCCAGAGATGTTGATGATCCGTCCCCAGCCTTCCTCCCGCATGTAAGGAGCAGCCTCACGGGCGCATCGCAGGTATCCCATCACCTTGACGTTCATGTCCTCGTTGAACAGCTCGTCCGTAATATCTGCGAGCATCGGGACTGGACCCTGGCCACCGGGTCTGGCCGCATTGTTGACCAGAATGTCGATTCCACCCAGCTTTGCTGCCGCGCTGGCCATGAACTCCCTGACAGAATCATCAATGCCGGTGTCTCCCAGCAACGGGACTACAGTTCTGCCCGAGAGTGCAGCGATCTCGCCTGCAGTGGCATCGACAGCCTCCCGGTTCCGGGCCACCAGCGCCAGGTCCACACCCTCTGCCGCCAGGGCTTTAGCTATGGCCTTGCCAATTCCTCTGCTGCCACCTGTGATGATGGCCTTCTTGCCTGCAAGTTGAAGATCCATTTCTTAAATCCTGACTCGGGTCACTCGTCCTGGTTGACTGACCGCCCGCGTTGCATGTCCAACGCCTCTTCGACCAGGTTTGCCGCCAGCTCAAATGCGGCCTCGTTTCGAAAGTCGATCTGCGAAATCGCCAGGACGCGGTACAGCAGACCGGTCGACGCGAGAGTGCTAACCGATTCTCCGGCAGGTGGGATCGGCACTCCAAGAGCCTCTGCCATCGCTGTGGCGGCGTTGATTCCACTTCGATTGAGATAGACGCGCGTGAGCACGCGCCGGTTGTGGCGAAGCACAACGCCATCGGAGACCTGTGCCAGTTCTACGCGCAGGTGTGCCCTCGGCCGCTCGAGGAGCGAGTATGCGTATTCGAGCGCTTTTTTTCGACTGGTTCCCAATGGAGCTCCTGAGTGAACTTGCCGCATATTGCGACGACCTAAATTCATGCGGGAGCCGCAGTATAATCCGCCGGGTTGGCTGGCAATCGTGCTGAACGAATGGAGAGACTCTTGGTTCTGCAGGACAAAGCAGTGATCGTGACAGGTGCCGCAACCGGTATCGGCAGAGCTATCGCGATCAAGATGGCCGAGCAGGGTGCGAATATCCTCGTTTCTGACATCAACTCGGATGCTGCAGAGTCAACGGCGGCTGAGCTGAGAGAGATCGGTGTGCGTTCCGCTGTTCAGGTCACGAATGTCGTGGACCCAGGCGCGACGGAAGCTATGGCGGAACGTGCGCTGCAGGAGTTCGGCAAGATCGACATCCTTGTGAACAACGCTGGAGTTGCCGGCGCGCCGGGCTGGTATGAGAGGTCCGAATCTACTGAAGAAGACTGGCACTTCACTTACAAGGTCAACGTGATCGGAAGCGTGAACTCGGCCAACTCAGTCTCACCGCACATGAAAGAAGTGGGCTACGGCAAGATTCTCAACCTGGCATCGATAGCCGGGCGAGAAGGGCGGCCGTCGCTGCCGCATTACTCTTCGTCGAAGTCGGCTGTGGTGAACTACACGCAGGCTCTTGCCGGTGAGCTGGCGCCTTTCAGCATCAACGTGAACGCCATCTGCCCGGGTCTGCTCTGGACTCCGATGTGGGAGCAGGTTGGCGGGCGCTACGCGATGAATGATCCCGAATATGCCGACATGGAGCCCAGGGCTGTATTCGAGAAGATGATTGCGGCGACGATACCTTTCGGCTCTGAGCAGACGCCGGAGGACATTGGCGACGCTGCGGTGTTCCTGTGCTCAGATGAGGCAAAGAACATCACCGGACAGGCGCTGGACGTTGATGGCGGATTCTTCATGCGCTAGGTAGGGCGTCGCTATAGCTGGAGATCGCCGAGGTATTGATGAGCACTGAAAGCCGGAGCTACATAGATCTGTCGGGCCGCACCGCTGTTGTGACCGGAGGCGGGAACGGCATTGGAAAAGGCATCGTCCATCGACTGTCTGCTGCCGGTGCTGAGGTCTATGTGGCTGATATCGACGATTCAGCCGCGTCCGCTGTAGCTGCCGAGGTTCGTGCGAGTGGTGGAACGAGTGACAGTGGCGCAGTGGATGTGACCGAGCAGAGCTCGGCCGATCTCATGATTTCTAATGCCATAGACCGGTTCGGCAAGGTCGACATTCTTGTCAACAATGCAGGTGTTGGCGGCGCTGCAGGCTGGACGGAAAGAGAAGAGGGATCGATCGAGGATTGGCAGGCGGTCTTTGAAGTGAATGTTCTGGGAATCGTTCATTCGATCAAGTCTGTCTCACAACACATGATCGATCGAGGCTCAGGCAAGATCGTCAATATCGCCTCTGGCGCTGGACGGCGCGGCTCCCCGGGTTTTGCCCACTATTCGTCTTCAAAGGCTTCGGCGATCAATGTCACACAGGCGTTTGCTTACAAGCTGGCGTCAAGCAAGATCAACGTGAACTCGGTATGCCCAGGGATCATCTGGACAAGTCTCTGGGAAGACATCTCTGCTCGCAGACTCAAGTCTTCTCGTGATACGACGTCCACTGGGCGAGAGTATTTTGAGCGGCGCTTCGAAGGCGTGCCACTGGGTAGAGAGCAAACACCGGACGACGTTGGAAATGCCGTCGTGTTCCTGGCTTCAGACAAGGCAAAGAACATCACAGGCCAGGCACTGAACGTCGATGGCGGATCGATGATGAATTAGCGGTCGCCGCTGGTGTTAGCGGTTCCCGCGAACCCAGTTGTAGTAGAAGGTTCCGATCTCGGTGAGGTTGCCTGCGGTGCCGCGAGCGTCCAAGAACGTCAGACCATTGCCTGAGTCAGCGTGGCAACCGTTCAAATCCCTGTACGTGCTGAAGGTGAACCATCGCTCGATGTTCAGCGCGTCGGAGCTCTCCTCAAACCACGTATAGCTACGCTCAAGATACGCGCGTACCTCATCAGACAGGTAGTCTCCAACGGGTGAAGGGAAATTCCCGCAACCCTCGACTCCGAACGCCCAATCAGGGAACCCCCAGTGCAGACCAAACTCTGTGATCCAGATCGGATCGCCACGGGTCGCCTCGCGTGAATCGATCCATTCGCGGTACTCGACCAGCTGCTGAGTGATGATGTCATCCCTGACTGTGGGGAAGGCATCAGCGGATGTGAAGTCTGTGCCCGGCCACACAATCGGGAAGATGTCTATGGCCCAGATATCTATTGGCGGTGGCTCTCCATAGAGATTGACATAGTCGAAATAGAAATCGGTTATCCAGGTCGCTCCCTGCTCATACCCGCCGCAATTGATACAGGTGAAGCTGAAATTCAGAATTGATGGACTGGTTATCAATGCAGTTGGGTCTGCGGCTTTGATCGCTGCATAGGTGTCATGCAAAGCGACGAGGTACTCGTTGACTGGCCTGCCATGAGCGTTCGGTTCTCCGAGCACATACCAGACAGATCCGGGAGCCTCAGTCGTAACTTGCTCGATGATGTCGTGCGGAACCGGGATTATCTCGTTGAGATACTGGATTCTGCGCGTACCTTCAGGTACGTCGCTGGTCCGAGATCGGTAGTCAATAAACTCACTGAACTCCAGAAGCTCGGCGGCGCGATGAACATCGCTGGTCACGATCATTCCGTACCGTGGATCGACAGTCGGCACCGGGATCGGGGTTGGGGTGCTGGTCGGCGACGGCGTCGGAGTAGCAACTGGCGTCGAGGTTGGTGATGGGGTAGCTGTAGGCGCAGGGGTTGCCGTTGGAGTCGGTGATGGAACTGGAGTGACTGTCGGAGACGCTTCGGCCCTGGGTGTTGCCGTCGGAGGGATCGCTGTGTTTGTCGGCGTCGGCTCGTCCGAACTCGTGCATGCCGCGACCAGGATCGCTGCGCCCAGAAGCCCTGCCAGCCAGATGTTTCTTAACTGCCGGCTGAACATGTCATTCCATCCTGTCCAGCCATTCCAGGCTTTCGACAGTGCAATCGAAGTACTAGCGAACGGCAGAAGTGCGAATCCCAAGCGCCTCGTCTGTCAGCTCCTCCAGCACACGGTCCAGCGTATCCGCAGTGTTTGGACCGGTAACCTTCTTCACCACCTCGCCATCAGCATTCACAAAGAACTTCTCGGGTATGCCTCGCACACCCCAGTTTACGAGGATCCGGCCGTTATCGATTCCGTTGATGTACTCGATATCGTTCGCTTCGATGAAGTGCTCGATCTCAGCCCGCTCATCCCACACAGCGATGCCGACAAACTCGACGCCGCTGTCACGCCACTTTCGGTAGGACTCAGCCAGAACAGGGCCTTCAGCGCGGCATGGCGCGCACCACGATGACCAGAAGTCGACTACGACCACCTTACCGCGTAGCTGCTCCAGCGAGACAATATCGCCGCTTAGCGTTGTCAGCTGGAAATCGGCATCTGGCTCAACGGTGAGCGCAACCTCGCCGATGTAGCTATCGTTCACTCCGGGTCTGCCCTGGGAGCCTCCGGTCCTGGCAACGCCCCATGCCAGCAGGGCAGCCAGCAGAACCAGCGGGACTCCGACTCCTATTGCGACAGCCCGGCGTTGATTCATGTCGCCTGCGGTTCTGAACTGGGCGCAGAAAGCGCCGCCTTGGTCAGCACAGATCTGCGCTTATTGTAGTTGTCTTCTTCTATCTCGCCGGCATCGTGCTGCCTGTCGAGCTCGGCGATGGTCGCCACAATGTCGGATCTTCCAAGCCCGGCATACTCTGGATACGATTCGTCGCCAGCTGCATCTGGCGCTGAAGTCCGTTGTCGAGCAAAGAAGAAGGCATACACGAGGATTCCCAGCATCGCCGCACCTGCGATCCATGCGATGGCGATGAGGTATCCGCGACCGTTGACGAACTGCTGGATCGACTCCACCAGGTTCGGGGTGGGAAGCGCAGTGAACTGAACATCCAGTTGAGAGCCGCGCTCGTAATTGCGCCCATCGACGACACTGAACACGTCGTCATTCAGTACAGCTTCCTGCATATCGCCAAGCCCAAGCCCAGAGATCGTTCCCGCATCCTTTGGGATCATCAACCTCACGAGGTCGGCGCCATATGCCAGACGGAGCGGGTACGCTAGCGTGTCCCCTTCGTAGTCGAGGGTGTATGTGATGAGAATCTCTGATTCGCCAGGTGGAACCGGGTTAGCGAGAGCGAAGCCCGTGGGTATCTCGAAGAAAGTATCGGATAGACCCGTCGATGGCAGCGTCGTCTCCATCGTCAGGTCCTGGTAGCCCTCCGGCAGATTGAACCTAAGCAGATCGAGGCCAGTGAGTTGAGGATTCTCAAGATCCGGAATCCACACCATGTCGCCCGAATTGACGACTGATATCACTCCAAGCACGCCCATCAGCCGATTTGCCCTCTCGATCCCTGTGATCAGCATTGAGAAGGTTGAAAGACGGATGTCGTCAAACGACTGTGTGCTCTCGTAGATCGTGAGTTCGATGTCAGTGAAGGATGACTCCCCGGGAATGAGGTCCACAGACGGTGTGTAGTCACTGCCGTCATCAGCAGCGACCCGATAAGAGAGGCCCGGACCGCTTAGAAGATCGGTGAATGTGAATTCTCCGTTGGTGCCAACAACCTGTGAAGCGGTGTCGATGATCTGGTTGATCGAATCGTCAACAACCAGCAGAACCACGTCCGTGCCCGGCGGAACGGTCGCTCCGCTGGTGCCGTTCACCACCTTGCCGGATATCTCGGACGGAAAGTCCTGGGCCGCAGCCGGGCGTGCCTGCAGTCCAATTGCACTCGCCAGGACTGCCAGAGCCACAAAGACTGCCAGGTAACGCAGACTGAGCCATGGCCTGCGATCTTTCACATCGATGCCGGGATTCATTTAAGAGCGTCTCCACCTTCAGGCGGGCCTGAGAGACCGCGACGCGCAGCCTCGATCTCTCGCTCAAGGGACTCCATGTCAGACCGAACAGCGCCAAGCTGCTCTTCCCTCTGCATGATCTTAGCGGCTGCAACTCTCAGTTCGCCAAGCTGCTGCCGATAGTCCTCTTCTATCAAGTCTCCTGCCTGGTAATCACCTTCAAGATCGGCAATCTGCCGATACACGCGCAAGCGCGCGACGCGCAGACGTTCCAGTGTCGGGTCACCTGCCATGGTGTATCCGCGCCTGCTAAGGAACGGGTATACCAGTACAGCCAGCGATATCAGAACTAGGGTTGTCCCCAGTAGGGTGTCCATGCTGTCACTCAGTTGGCGCTACGCCACTCTGCTGAAATGCCGGTGCTTCAGGTGAATCTGTTGCTACCAATCGTTGCTTGTTTCTGATTCGATCCCGGGCTGTGCTTCGTTCTATCGCAGGGGCCGGCCAGAGCGCCACAGCCGTTCCCAGCAGGAAGATCGGACCTGATATCCAGAGCCAGACGGCCAGCGGATTGATGCTCATGCGCAGCGCTACGCTGCCATCGGCATTGAAGTTGCTCGGGATCAGGTAGAGATCCTCCAGCAGCGTCGACCTGATTCCTGATCGCACTGAGACCTGGTTGAATGCCGGATAGAAACCCTGCCAGGGCTCCAGCGTTCCGATGTGCCTGTCTCCGGGATACGAGCCGCCGTTCAGGTTGTATTTGTTCGCGTCGACAAGGTAACCACCGCTGTCTGCGTCATACTCAGACCTGTTGATCTGGAAGACATCGAGCGTTGCCTGTGTAGTCAGCCGATCAGCCCGAGCGCCCTCGATGACCTCGATGAACTCAACCCGGTAGTTGTCGATGATGGCGCTCTCACCAGGCATTAGTGAGACATCGACGCGTTGATCGAAGAACTGCGTGCCGATGATCCCGATCGCCAGCGCGAGAACTGCCAGGTGGACGATGTAGCCGCCATGCCTTGGCCTGTTTCCAGATATCAGCCTCCAGTAGGCCACTGGCCAACTATCGCCTCCTCGATGTCGAGCTGCTGTGCCGCGCCACCACTCTTCGAGAATTGCAACAGCTACGAAGGCCAGGATTCCAAACGCGATGACCGCGACCCATTCGTCGATCCCGGAAGCGAACAGCCCCGCGATCACCGCCAGTCCCGCTCCGGTTGGCCACGCAAACCAGTTGCGAAGAGACCTCGCAGAGGCCTTCCGCCAGGGCAGCAGTGGTCCGACGCCCATGATCGTCACCATTGCAAGCAAGATCGGACCGTTCACCCGGTTGAAGTACGGCGCAGAGATGCTGACGCTGACGTCGCGGGCGAGGTCTGAGAATACGGGGAATACAACACCCCAGAGCGTTACAGCAGTAACCGCGAGCAACAGGAAGTTGTTGACGAGGAACGACGCTTCACGCGAGAGGAACGATTCGACGGTTCGATCACTCTTGAGCTGCGGGTATCTCCAGAGGAAGACGCCGAACGCAAACGCGAGGCTGATCATCATGAAGGTGATGAACACCGCACCGAGGGATGACGATGCGAACGAATGTACAGAGACGACGGGGCCGCCCCGGTTGATGAACATTCCCAACTGCGCCAGCACAAACGCGATATTAAGAAGCGCGACGTTCCACATACGGAACATTCCGCGTCGTTTCTGGACCATGATCGAGTGGATGAACGCAGTCATCACCAGCCAGGGCATGAAGGCCACATTCTCGATCGGGTCCCAACTCCAGTACCCACCCCAGCCAAGGATCGTGTACGCCCACCAGGCACCGATCAGGAGCCCCAGCCCCAGCACGCCCCAGACGAGAATTCCTGACACGCGAGCTATGTCTACCCAGTCGTCGCCGTAGTTGCCTGAGATCAATGCTCCTGTTGCGTATGCAAACGGAATGGTGATGCCAACGAGCCCCGCCATGATGATCGGCGGATGGCTGTACATCCCGGGGTGCTCCAGAAGTGGGTTCAGGCTAATTCCCTCGTCGGGCGCAGTGCCGGGCACCGTCTCGAACGGGCTAGCGAAGAACAGAAGCACGATGTAGTAGAAGGCCTGGGTGCCGGCGAGGATGGCGACGGTGTAGGGCAGGCTGCGAGCGAATCTGCCTGGTGCCCAGATCACTGCGGCCGCGGACATAAGCGCCAGGGCGAACAGGATGTAGAGGAGTGATCCCTCGTTACCGGCGTAGAAGGCAACGAGTGTGAACCCTCGTTCAAGCACCGTGTTGCTGTGATCCCGCACGTAGACGATAGAAAAATCGTTCTGCAGGAATGCCGTAAGCAGGGCTGCTGAGGCGACAGTGGACATAAGAGCGGACAGGTAGATGCCGCGGCGAGAGCTGACAACCAGCTCAGGCACGCCCCGGTGCTGTCCGATCAGCGAGCCGACCATCGTGTAAGCGGAGATGCCGAGCCCGAGAAGGAGGGCGATCACTCCAAGATCAGCCATTAACCAGGCTCGCTTTCGCTGCTGCTACCGCGGTTTGCCAGGCTATCGCCGTCGACTCCTGTATCACGGTCGACCTGCTCCAGGTATTTCTCCAGTTGGCGGTCGGCGAGAGTCACATCCTGGCTTCCGCCAGCGGCTGCTGCCTGTCGGCGCATGTTCTTCAATACCCAGACGACCGCCAAAGCTCCTCCTCCAGCGATCACAGCGGGCATTAGCCAGACGATCAGATTGAATCCCGATGCTTCGGGTGCAGCGAGCACGATCTCGCCATACCTCGCAACGAAGTAGTCGCGGATTTCCTGGTTGCTATCACCTTCCGCGATCTTCTCGCGGACGATCAGCTTCATATCTTCGGCGATCTGGGCGTGCGACTGATCAAGTGTCTGTCCGTCGCACACAGGGCACATCAGCTCGCGGTCCAGGGCAAAGGCGCGCTGATCAGGAGTCAGATCGTCTTCCCTGACACAACCAGAGAGTGCGAAAAGAAGACAAAGGCCAATGAATATCGACGCGGCGATACGTGAGGCGGAGAGCCGATTTGAAGCAAGGTTCATCTGGATTGCACGAGAAGTTGGCCAGTTTGATCCCCGTGCAAGTGGATCGAGAGCTATTTTACTGCGGTTGAGCCACATCCAGTCCGGTCTCACGGTCCTGGATGAAAGCCACAATGTCCCAGATCTCTTCTTCAGACAGCAGCTTGTCGAACTGCGGCATCACACTGTTCGGCTGGAAACCGCCGTTGCGAATCGCCGAAGCGAGGCCTGCGTCTCCCACCGCGTCTCTTGAATCTTTCAGATTCGGTGGCAGCGCCGGCGTCCCGCCAAGCTGCGTCGAGTGGTAGCTCTGCGGATTCTGGAGATGAGCGACGATGATCCCGTTGCCCTCGCCACGGACGCCATGGCACACCGAACAGTTGACCGAGTAGAGCTGTGCCGCGATGGCAGCGTCATACGCACGCTGCTTGAACTCAGGCACATCAAGCTCCATCTCAGGGCTACCGACAGGCTCGTATGCGACCGTCTCCGCTGGCACCTGCAGCCTTGGAGGCTCCTGCATCCGATTCGACTGCGAATAGTGCATCTCGGTGAACAGATCGATCGGGTACGTGTTGTCCTTCTGCACACTGCACGCTGCAGACACGAGAGCAAACAGCCCGATCAAGCCTAGAGCGAACGTTCTACGCCTTCGAGCGAACGCAGATATGGTCTGTGTGGACCGGGTAATCATGAGGCGTGCTTAATCTCCAGGGCGCCAGCCGTCTTGAGCACAGACTCAGCTTCCTGAGCGCGGGTGGTATCCACACTGATCACGACGCCGATCCATCCCTCCGTGATCCTCTCATCGTACGCGCCCGGGTTCATGTTCGGGAGTCGTGACTCGAAGATGATTCCGATCACGGTGGCGATGACAGCCGAGAGCATAGTCATCTCGTACATGATGATGACCATGGCAAACAGCGAGAGGATCGGCTTACCACCTGTTACCAGTGGGAAGGCGATCTGTGTGCCTGCGGTCAGCAAGATCGATGTCGTGAAACCGATGATTGCTCCAAATGCGGGGAAGCGGAACAGCCGGTGCTGCGGCACGTACTCGCCGAATGCGCCTTCCGGGTAAGGAGTGCCGGTCAGCACATCAAACGTGCCAGGCTCAAAGCCCGCGCGTGCAAGCCCGTCCATGGCATCAGCTGCTGGTTCTGCTTCCTGGAACATCCCAAGAATGCTGCGGTCAGCCATCGTTGGCTACTCCTGTTCCCTCAGAATCGCGGGCACCTCGGCCCTGCCGATCTTGATCTTGTCAACAAATACCTGGCTTTCCTTCTGCTCGAACAGAGGCACGAGCGGGAAGAAACGCGAGAAGAGAAGCATGAGGAACGTCACCCAGCAGATGGACCACACAAGTATGGACCACTCAACCATGCTGGGCCTGTACGAGTCCCATGTGTACACGAAAGGTGTGCGCCGGGAGAGGCCGGGCACGATGATCATGAATCGCTCGAGCCACATCCCGATGTTCACGAACAGCGATGTCCAGAACATCAAAGCGATGTTGTTCCTGACACTCTTGAACAGCCACATACCGACCGGAATCACGTATCCGGTCATCAGGAACACGATGAACATCATGTTCCATGGCCATGAGAAGATCTGTAGTTCACGCAATGCGATCTCAGGCGCATCCAGCGTGTAGAGGGCGAAGACAAGCTCCAGGAACGTGAAGCCCAGCCACGCTGTAGCGACAACGATCAGAAGCCTGGCGAGAGCGTCGAAGTGCTCTGGACGAATGAAGTCGTCCCACTTCCACAGCCATCGCATCAGCGCCATCATCGTCACAACTGCCGACACACCAGAGTGAACTGCGCCGATAACGAAGTACGGAGCGAAGATCGTCGAGTGCCAGCCTTCGACAGCCGGCGTGACTGCGAAGTCCCATGAAACGATCGAGTGCACCGAAACGAAGATCGGCAGCATCAGCGCTGACAGCAGGATTCCACCCACGGTCTGCAGCTTCCACTGTCGCGGATTGCCACGCCATCCCAGCGCCAGCATCGTGTACAGCGCCTTCTGCCAGCCCTCTGTGCGGTCACGGAGGTTTCCGAGGTCAGGCAGCAGAGCCACGTACAGGAACAGCGTGCTTCCTGTGAGATATGTGCTGATGGCAACCGGGTCCATGATGAGTGGCGACCGGATGTTCGGGAAGATTCCGCGAGCGAAGTCGTAAGGCAGGATCCAGTACGCGATACGCCATGGCCGTCCGGCGTGGATAAGCGGGAAGATCAGCGCTGTAAGAAGTGAGAACACCGTCAGCAACTCTGCTGCGCGTGTCACAGGTCTGCGCCATTCCGCCTGCGTCAGCCTCAGGATTGCCGAGATCATGATGCCTGCGTGGCTGATGCCGACCCAGAAGACGAACGTCGTGATGAACAGTCCCCAGTAGACGGGGCGGGACAGACCGGTCACGCCAAGGCCGCGGTTGACCATGAATCCGATGATCACGAATCCGATGATTACCGCGATGCCGAGACCGATGACCGTTGGCAGCCACCACTTGGGCGTGTCCAACTGCCCGTTGAGCAGGACTCGGTTCGTCTCGACCTGGTCTATGACTCGTCTTTGCTGCATCTCTGCTTCTTACCGCCTTCGCCACCCTGGCTCCGGCCGTTCAATTCTCTATCCCGGCTTCATAGCCCGCCACTGCGGGCAGTTCGAATTCCTAGTCTGGCTTCGCAACCAGCACGCCGTGTCCTCTGATGTACTTCACAGGCTTCGAGAGGAGCTGGTACTCCTGCGTTTGCCATATCGAAACTATCGGCACGAGCCTGAAGGCCAGCATAACGATGAGTGCTGATGCGCCTATCGAACCAACGATGATCATGTAGTCGAACACATCTGGCCAGACGGTTCCTGGAATGTGCTTCAGGTATTTGTCGTGGATCTCATCAGGCGGCACTGCCCATGAAGACACGTATATCCGTATGCGGTCGAGCAGGAGACCGATCAACACGATCGCCGCGCCAATCGCCGGACCGTTCACGCTTGTCCTGATCCTGTTCCAGATCAGCCACCACCACGGAACGAGGAAGGACATGAACATCGCCGGGATGAACGCCCAGATCATCGGTCCGCGGATGAACAGATCCACCCATGCGATGTCGGCCATGCTTCGTCCGTACCAGAACACGATAAATGCTGAGAAGAAGAAGTAGATCCACAGCAGTGAGCTGGCGAATAGCAGCCGGCCAAGCGACCAGAACTGATCGAGCCTGAGGTAATCCTCGAGGCCAAGGTACCGGCGACCAGCCCACGCGGCGATGATCGTGACGGCAATTCCGCCCTGGATCGAACTCATCGCGTGATACATCGGGAAGATAGCGTCACGCCAGCCCGGAACAACTCCCATTGCGAAGTCACTCGTGAACAGGAAGTGGACGTAGATCAGCATCAGGAAGTAGAACGTCCCGAACATGCCAATGCGCATGCGCAGCGTTCGCCACTGCACAGTCGTGCCAACCCAGCCGCGGGCCAGCATCTTGCCCCAGCGCTGACGCCTGCCCGTTGAGTGATCCCGCATCGCTGCGAAGTCGGGCAAGGCAGTTGTGTAGAACAGGCCGAGCCCTGCCATCAGCAGAGTGCCCATTGCGAGGAAGATAAATATGTGCGGCGTCCAGTCGGGCGACTCGAACCAGATGGAACGGCGCCTGGCGCCTTCTGTGATTAGCGGAGGCAGAATCGCAACCAGCGGAATCATGACGATCATGGTCACGACTCCGACGAGCGAGAAGGCTGATGCCAGCCGCGTAAGCGGGCGAACCCAGTTGGCCTTGGCAAGCACGGGAGCGACTGCGACCAGAGGCGCGCCACCACCGATTGTGAGCAGGAATGCTGCGACAGCGGCGGTGTAACCCCACTTCGTCTGATCGTCAGAACTCTGGAGGTACTTCAGCACCAGGCCCAGCAGGCCGATAGCCGCCAGCACAGTGAGGATGATTGCCCATTTGCGGAAGCGCGTAGCACCCGCTTCGGTTGTGCCAACAAGCTTGTCCTTGACCGCGCTTGGAGCAAGAATCACGTGCCCGGCTATCTCCTGGCCGTGGCTGGCGTGCTCCTGATCTCCGGCAGCGTGTCCGGACACTGCGCTATTAGTGGCCATCGTCATGTTCGCCTTCTGCGCCTGCATGCGCAACTTCGCGATCTTCGTCAACCTTGGCCAGGTAGAACACGTTCGGGCTTGTGCCGAGCGCTGGCAACAGAGTGTAGTACCTGTCGCTCTTCTTCATCTCCGAGACTTTGCTGTTCGGATCCTTTAGATCACCGAACACAAGCGCATCCGTCGGGCATGCATCCTGGCAGGCGGTTCGGATCTCTCCGTCCTCCAGCGCGCGTCCTTCACTGTCCGCCTTTCGGACTCCGCGGCGAATCCTGTGCACGCAGAAACTGCACTTCTCCATGATTCCACGGCTGCGGATCGTCACATCAGGGTTGAGGTGGTTCCTCAGCGACTCTGGCCAGACCGGCTCCCAGTAGTTGAAGAAGCGGACAATGTAAGGACAGCCGTTCGCGCAGTAGCGAGTGCCCACGCAGCGGTTGTAGACCTGGACATTCAGACCTTCCGCATTGTGATAGGTCGCGAAGACGGGGCAGACTGGCTCGCAGGGCGCGTTCTCACAGTGCTGGCACATGATCGGGATGAACCGTGCCTTCACGTTCGGGAACTCGCCCTCCCAGTAACGCTCGACCCGAATCCATGCCATCGAGCGGTTCCGTTCGAAGCGATCCTGGGTATTCAGCGGGATGTTGTTCTCGACCTGGCACGCGAGCACGCAGGCCTGGCAGCCCGTGCACTTGTCCACGTCCACAGCCATGGCCCACTTGTGATTTCCGAATCCTGCTTGAGTCACCATAGGTAATGCTTGGCCCTAATCGTGCGAATCCGACCCTTCGATTGGCTCTCCAAAGCGATCACGACCGATCTCTGCCCTGGAGTCGTCATTCTTAAATAGCTGCTGGTACTCGTGATGGTTGGCTTCCTCGGCCTCGTGAGCAGTCTCTCCCGGAGCAACCACCAGCACCGGCACGCCCGGCTCTATTGGGAATGCTTCGACCGTGCCCTCAAACTTCGGCAGTTTCATGCGGCGGCCAGTCTTCTGAATCTTGACCCTGGTTGCCGCCCATGCAAGTGCGCCAGTCTCTTCGTCTTTGTGGTCTGCAAGGATGGAGAGGATGTTCTCGCCACGGTCTTCTGCCCAGCGACCGCCTTCCTTCTTGCCGTAGCCGATCGGCACACCAACTGTGCCAGGCGCAACACCCGGATGCGGGTATGCGATGGCTTCGATCTCACCGACGACCGACTTGATGAAGATGATGTCGCCCTCTCCAACTTCGATGGAGGCGGCGTCGTCCTTGTTGATCTCTGCCCACGTTGTCCAGGTTGCGCTGGATATCGAATCAGGCAGCTGCTGAGCCCACGGCGTTGCCGCAAGCCGCCCGTTGTCGAGACTCGAGACGAACGGGATAAGAGTCAGGTCGATTCCCAGGCCAAGGCCCGAGGTGTCTGAGAACTCAGCCTCGGTCTTGCCGCGGATGAAGTTCGGGAAGCTGAAAGATTGGCTGGACCCGGTGCTGCCGGTGTCCCACCAGCCACCACGCTGGAGCGCTCCGTTCCTGAACAGTGTCGCATTTGGAGCGCTGACGGAACCGCGTCCTGTGGTGTAGAGGTCTGAAGCGGTCCTCTCCACGAGTTCCCGCATCGATCCAGCGCCGATCTCACCACCTGCGATCCGCAGAAGCTCGTCTCCGAAGCCGCGTGCCTCGACCGCCATACCGGAATCTGCCGCTGAGATCACTGGCTGCTGGAATCCAACGGTCTGGTAACCCGGAGCAGGCTCTGGAATGTCCGTGCCCCACTCCTCGAAGAACGTTGTCTCTGGCAGGGCGATCGTCGCCTCAGCCATCGTGTCGTCCATGATCTTGCCAAATACGACCACATTCGGAACCTGGCGAAGAGCTTCAGCGACACGCACAGAATCTGGCAAGCCGTGCACAAGGTCGGCGCCACGGATGATGACCGTCTCAACATTGCCTGCGCGCCAGTGTGCGATCTCTTCTTCCCACGCTTCGAAGCTGTCTGCAGTAGCAGAGCCTGTGAGATCAGCAACCGGAGAAGCGGGGTTGATCTTCACACCACCTTCGCTGCCAACGGCGCCGACGAGCGTGTTAAGCGCATATATGGCGGAGAGGTTGAACGTGCCGTGAACGTGTGCGCCCGCGCTGCCGCCACCGAACGCTACGCTGGGCCGGCTGTCGCCAAATCTCTTGGCGGCCTTGAGCAGCATCTCAAGCGGAACGCCCGAACGGTTAGCGACGTCTCCGGGCCTGTATGCGTTCAGGATGCCTGCTGGAAGTGACGAAGTGAACGCGTCGACTTCGCTTGCCGATGCCAGGCCCTCGTCAATGATCACGTACGCGATGGCCAGCGCAACGTCGCCCTCGGTTCCGGGCTTAGTTGGCAGCCACACATCGGCTGAAGCAGCCGTCTGCGACATTCGTGACTCACCGTGGATCAAGTATCCGCGGTGATCTGCATCACGCAGATGTCCGTACTGAACGCTGTAGCGGGTAGGCGATACCCAGCTTCTCATCCAGTCGGCCCCGAATGACAGGACAGTGCTGGCATGAGCGATATCGAGATCAGGCAGCACATCCGCATCGAACACATTCTTCACTGCTGTGTGAAGAACGCCCTGCTCGAGCGGGTCGAATGCCATGTACTTGCCGCCGCGCACCTCAGCGAATCGCCTGGCGACCCAGCCAAGGTGTCCTCTCTGGGGATTCGTGACGACTGTCATGCTCGACGTGTTGAGCACATCTGCGAGTCGAGATTCAGCCTGCGCCCAGTTAATAGGCGACAGCTGGCCGTCGTGGGTTCTGCGGAAATGCGGAGTGGCAAGCCGGTCCGGGTGGTAGAGAATCTGCAGTTCGGCGTCATCTGACGGACTGTGCTTGCCGATATTGATCGGGTGATCGATATTTCCCGCGATCTTCTTAGCCCGGCCCTGCATGACGCGGACGATAAGGCCATCGCCGTTCCGGCCGTCCGGGTTGACGGTGGCAAACCAGGCGTCTTCGCCCTTGACGAGGTCCTCGGGGAGATCGATCGGGCTCTGGATAATGAGCTCGCGCTCAGGTATTCCACAGGCAGCGAATATGACTGCGCCTGCTGTGGCCTTACCACTGAGAGCAAGGAACTCTCTTCGAGTGAGCTTCATCTACCTGTCAGTTTCCCTTCGTGCGGACTCTTCAGATCGTCTTCTTAGTGGTGGCAAGCAGCGCAGTCTGTTGGCGCTCCGTTATCCCTGTGACAGTCAACACACTGGCCCATCTTGAGCGGCTCAACCTGCTTAACCTGCTCCATAGCTGCGACATCGCCGTGGCAAGTGGAGCAGACCATCGAAGGCTCAACAGATGCTGCGCCTGTGACTTCAGAGCCCGCATTGCCAATCGCCGATGGATTCGCTGTTAGATATCGAATATGCGGCTCATGCACGAAACGGACATGGTCCGGCATTCTGTGCACTCTGCGCCAGTTGATCGGCTCTTTGTCACTGCCATCTATGCCCGCGTGATCGCGCAATATCTGAAGCTGCGAATTGCTTTCCGGTCCGATCGATTGGTGACAGAAGGCGCACTGCTGAACCGGAGGCACGCCGGCATTGGCCTGCGTCGTCACTGTGCGGTGGCAGAAAGTGCAGTCGAGCCCGAGCTCAGGAAGACTGGGATCCCGGTCAAGCTGGCCAGTTCCCGCGTGAACGGTGTGAGGAAAGTCGATCGGCTGATCAAATGTCTGGTCGAACCCGAGAACAGGCACAGGCTGCCCAAGCCATCCCGTCACCACGAAGGCAACTAGAGCCGCCGTGACGACGACGACGCCAAGGCCGCCGACCGCGAGAACCGGGACAAGAACCTTTAACCAGGTTGGCGTCTTTTTATTGCGCTCTCGGATGGATGAAATTAGCGACGCCAAGCCAGTACAGTCCTCGTAACCTTCACCGTGCTTGAATAATCCAGCGTTTCAGTTACCTATTGCCAGAACCGCGGGTAGGTCTCGCGGATCCAGTCCATTTCAGTCGCTGCAAGAATCAAGAACAGCGCGATGCCAACGACTCCAGCGATACCTGCCACATAGAACAGTGGTCGAATCTTAAGCCACCGTTCCGAGATGGTGTTCGTTGCCACTGCTGACGGAATAACAGCATGTGCTGCTAGCAGGCTTGTGCCTGCTACGAGAGCAGAGGCGAAGGCACCCCAGAGCAGTTTTAGAGCCAGCCCAACCTGTGCCCACTGGTCAGTATTAAGTGGTTGAGGGTCCATCGTCTCGAAGTCTGTCCTAACCCAGAGCAGGTGGCAACCGACGCGCGCAGCGTTCGGCGTCGATATGAGCCTGTTTTCTGGCGAGTGAAAACTATCACGAACGAAAAATCAGTGTCAAGGAGAATTCAAACTGGTTTCCATCGTGCCGGATACGTGCAGTCATCCATCATTTCGACCGGCTTGGCGTGGTGGTTGCCGGGCAGGCAGTGGGAATCGCAGCAATCGCGGCCAATGGATACGAATAGCGAATCAGCGATCCCCGAATCATTCAGGTGAGTCTGTACCCAACCGCTGTGCTCAACAAGATGTACGGCTCGCCTGCCTGGCCCGCGGCGGCAAGCGCCCAGACGGTCTGGTCGCCGGCGGAACGCATCCGAATCCCGTTGTCGCCACCACGGACGAGTCTTGACTGGCCGGAGCCTGAATCACCCACCAGTATCACTGCCACATCGCACGGCTGGCCTCCGTTGTCCGAGCACCAGCCGACGATTTCTTGCGGCCCGTCCCTGCCGGGCACATCGTCAACAACGACCGAGCTGCCTCTCTCCGGCTGCCCCAGCGCTTCGAACGTCTGTACCGGAAAGTATCCGCTGTTCTCGTTGTCATCGATCTCGATCCAGACCTGTGCCAAGTGAACCTCCCGGCGAACGGAACTGAAAGCTTGTCGAAGTGTTCGGCCATCCAAAGATACAATCCGCGAGCCGACCGTAGAGTGCGGGCGGCCGACGCATATCCGGCGCATTGGGGCAATCTGTATGGCCACCGTATTCGGGAACAGGATCACGCTCTCTGGCGATGAGATGCCGGACAACTGGCTGAACCCCGTGGCAGACATGCCGTTTCGTCTGCCTCCGATGATGTCTCCCTCTGGCTACCCGGTGTCTGATCGGGAGCTGGAGCCGATATTCCCCCGCGAGATCATCAAGCAAGAGCTCGACACTGGCCAGCGACTTTTCGAGATTCCGGATCGAGTCCGGGATGCATACCTTGATTGGCGGCCAACCCCTCTTATAAGGGCGACTCGGCTTGAGGCTTCGCTGGAGACACCCGCTCGTCTCTATTTCAAGTTTGAAGGCGGCAGTCCATCTGGCTCCTATGAGTCCAACACCGCTGTCCCCCAGGCTCACTACATAGAGAACATGGGATTCGAGACCATCGTGACCGGTGGCGCAGGCGGTCTGTGGGTGATGGCTATTGGCCATGCTGCGTCTTCATTCGGCATTAAAGGAAGGGTCTATTCGGTTCGGCAGCCTGGAACTGAGCGGGCCTGGGGAGATGCTGCCGCAAAAGTATGGGGCGTCGACGTCGAGGCTAGCCCGAGCGAGAAGACTCGGGTCGGCCGGCACCGGCGTTCTGGGCACGGAGCAGATGCCGGTTCCATCGCCCTCGCTCTCTCTGAAGCATATGAAGAGGCGACGACACGGGAGGAAGTGAAGATCGCCATCCCAACTCTCCTCAACTTCACCGCACTGGAT
>JANQIZ010000324.1 GCA_028281895.1 Dehalococcoidia bacterium | reverse complement strand
CGTCTGAGAACTCCATCGCGCACGTTGCTGTGTCCGGCCCTTTGACCGAACTCATTCGCGCGCTTGGCGAGTTTGATGTCGTTGATCTGTCCACTGGCGGCCAGGCGCTCGAAGACCAGTTCATGTCGTACTACGACGACGATGCGGCCGCAGGTGAGGATGATCTGGCATGAGCAAGGTGCTGTTCAGGAGAGCCTTCAAGGACCGCCGCAGATCGTTCGCATGGTGGGCGCTTGGTCTTGCACTGCTCGGAGGCATGTACACGGCGCTGTTCCCTTCTCTTGGCGACCTGTTGTCGCAACTGGATGAATATCCAGAGGAGATTCTCAAGGCGTTCGGGCTCGAAGGTGTCGCCCAGCTTGGCACTCCCGAGGGCTACCTGCAGCTTGAACTGTTCTCGATCATGGCGCCAATATCGGTGATCGTCTTCGCAACGGTCCTGGGTGTCGGCGCTATCGCAGGTGCAGAACGCTCTGGAGAGATGGAGTTGCTGATGGCGAATCCGATCTCGCGCACAACTGTGTTCGTGCAGCGATTCGCTGCGATGCTGATCGCCACTGTCGGAACAGGCGTTGTCTTCTGGATCGTGACCAGCATAGGAATCCCGGTGGGCGTCTGGCCAGACCTGGACAACTGGAAACTGACGCAGGCGCTGATATCACTTGTGCTGCTTGGCTGGGCTTTCGGATCACTCGGACTTGGCCTCTCCGGGGCAACTGGCAACTCAGGCCTGAGCTACTCCATAGTGGGCGCCACAGCGCTTGGCACTTTCGTGCTCAACAGCTTCTCGAAGACGATCGATGGACTCGATCCGGCGAAGTGGGCGTCGCCGTTCCACTACTACCTCGGCAGCAGTCCGCTTACGGATGGCATCAACTGGTGGCACACGCTTGTGCCGCTTGCGATCACAGCGGTGGCGTTCGTCGTAGGTCTCTACATGTTCAACAGGAGAGATCTGAAGCAGCCCGGAGGCTGAGGCTGCCTATTCGGCGAGGCCGTTTGATGAATGGACCTCGGAGCGAGACTCCAGCGCATGTGCGAGTGTGGAGTCGTCTGCGTACTCGAGGTCAGCTCCCGAAGGCAAACCGCGTGCGAGGGCCGTCACCTTCACTCCGAGCGGACCGAGCAGTCGATTGATGTACATCGCCGTCGCCTCGCCCTCGAGATTCGGGTTGGTGGCGACGATCACCTCATTCACTTCGCCGTCCTTTAGACGAGCCAGCAGTTCCTTGAGCTTCAGATCGTCCGGGCCGATGCCGTTCACAGGGGAGATGACTCCGTGCAGCACGTGATAGCGGCCCTTGAAGGCGTGCGTCCGCTCGATAGCGACGACATCAAGTGGCTCTTCAACTATGCAGATGCGGCTCTTGTCGCGTGAGAGGTCAGCGCATATGGAGCACTCAGGCGACTCGCTGATGTTCATGCAGGTGTCGCAGAAGACGATGCGGTCTTTGACGC
Organism: Dehalococcoidia bacterium; assembly: GCA_028281895.1. GTDB lineage: Bacteria > Chloroflexota > Dehalococcoidia > Lucifugimonadales > Lucifugimonadaceae > JAJCYX01. The sequence continues at coordinate 8,469 of JANQIZ010000324.1, read as the reverse complement.
CGATGATGGCGCTGGCCAGCTCCTCGGCTTCTTCCCGCGGCATGCGAATCAGGTGGTAGGTGAGGCGCTGCGCGCTCTTGGGCCCGACGCCTGGGAGTCGATGGAACGCTTCGATGAGCCGTGCGACAGGAGCGGCCGCGGATGGTGCGAGGTCTGACATATTAGCTAGTGGCGCCGGGGTCGGTGCGTGTGGCAATCGACAATTCACACACCCTACTTGTCTTTATGCTAAAATGGAACTGCGTCTAGACGCGCGAAACCGGCGGGAGCTTCTCTTGTATAGAAACACCGCCGGATCAATCTGGAGACTGCGTGTGGTCTGGGGACGCTGTAAGTCTACGATCTCACGTAGTCTCCAGGTTCAAATGTGACTCGTCCCGGTTGTGTTAGTCGCTTACGAACCTAGACCTGCCGGGGCGGGTCAGCTATAACTCTATGTAAACAAATACCGTATATGTCAATAGGGTCACAACACAGATTGAGTGTTAGTAATGGTTGAGAATCACTCCCCAGTTGTAGTACAGGCAATACGTGATCGACTTGATCGGCTTCAAGCCGAGCAACATAGTCTCGATCTACGACTCAGCGAAATCGAGGCTGATATCGACATGTTGCGGCGCTGGTTGGCTGACGAACAGCGCTCGGCAAGTCGTTCTGAGAGCGAACCAATTAGGAGCTCCTCAAGCCAGATCGATGGAGAATTCAGCGGAATGAGTGTCCGTCGAGCAATGCACGCGATCGCCGAAAGCAATTCTCACTTGCTGGTAGTACGAGATGCTATCCGATTGCTCATCCGTGCCGGATATTACCCCGATAGCAAGTCGGCAAGTCCCCCCATTTATGCGCGCATAGGCCAGGGCGTGAAGAAAGGAGAATGGGAAAAGAAGGAACCGGGCGTATATGTTCAGAAACGAAACCCTTTCAATGACGCTAACGGAAACTCTCTCGACACCAGTCGAACCGAGCCAGCAAGACCATCACAGTGGATTGACCAAGATAGTCAACATAGATTGGGAGAACCGGTCACCGAGCACTAGCCGGCCTAAGCAATTGATTCGCTACATCAGGCCAGGGATGTTCAGCCCGCCGGTGATGGCGCCCATCTTGGTCTCGGCCTCTTTCTGGGCCGCCGTCATGGCATCGTTGACCGCTGCGGCGACGAGGTCCTGCAGCATCTCCACATCTTCAGGGTCGACGACTTCGGGATCGATGGTGATCGATTCGACTCTGTTGCCACCCTGGACGACAGCCTTGACGACGCCTCCGCCAGCAGTGCCTTCGCTCATGGCCTGTCCAAGCTCCTCTTGAACCTGCGCGAGGCGACGCTGCATGTCCTGGGCCTGTTTCAGCATCTTTCGATTCATCATGTCGCGATCTTCCTTCTGGCGAGGCCGCCTGGCGTCACTTGTGCTTCGCAACGCAGGCCATCTATCTGAATATGGGATCAGTGTAGAGGTTTTTGTTCTTGATCGCCGGGATTCGTCGGCCTAAGCCTGATCGCAGATGGAACAGGCTGGGAACTCTCCTTAACGTGCCTTCTCCCACCTGAATCGGCGGTAAATCGTTACTGGCGGTTAACCATTTGCCCGTTCAGTCATGTACAACTGAAGGCTGTTTGTCAGAAATTTCACAAAACGGCCGGCATGAAGCCTGCTGGTCATGCTGGACGGTTCATGCAAGATATTTCGCTGCCCGCCAGGATCAAGACGGAGGTCCTGGCAGGCCTCACAGTCTCACTGGCTCTTGTGCCTGAGGCTGTCGCCTTCGCGTTTGTCGCCGGAGTCCCGCCCCTTGTCGGGCTCTACGCCGCTTTCATCGTTGGCCTCGTAACCTCGCTCTTCGGCGGACGGCCCGGGATGATCTCCGGAGCTACGGGCGCGCTGGCCGTGGTGATGGTGTCGCTGGTCAAAGACCACGGCCTGGAATTCCTTTTCATCACGGTGATCCTGATGGGAATCATTCAGATCGGAGTTGGCTTGCTCCGACAGGGCAAGCTAATCCGCATGGTGCCCTATCCGGTGATGCTCGGCTTCGTAAATGGCCTGGCGATCGTGATCTTCCTTTCGCAGCTTGAGAGCTTCAAGACCGAGGGAGAAGACGGCCACGAGAAGTGGCTGCCGGTAGGCGACATCGCGCTTATGCTCGGCCTTGTAGCCGTGACGATGCTCGTGATCTATGTACTGCCAAGGTTCACCAGGCGAGTTCCCGCTGCTCTTGCGGGAATTGTTGTCGTCTCGGTGGTCGTGATCTTCGGCAACGTGAATACACCTACAGTCGGCGATCTCTCAAGCATCTCTGGCGGCCTGCCGACCTTCGGCGTCCCGGATGTGCCGTTCACATTCGAAACCTTCCGAATCATCGTTCCTTTCGCGCTGATTCTCGCCGGGATCGGCCTCATCGAATCTCTGCTGACCTCGTCACTGATCGATGGGATCACCGAGACGAAGGGCAACAACAACCGGGAATGCGTGGCACAGGGCAGCGCCAACGTCATCACAGGGTTCTTTGGCGGCATGGGCGGCTGCGCCATGATTGGCCAGAGCATGATCAACATCAAGTCAGGCGCCCGCTGGAGGCTCTCCGGCATGGTAGCAGCGGTCCTGCTGCTGGCCTACATCCTCTCGCTGTCGTCACTGATCGAGCAGGTCCCGATCGCCGCGCTGGTTGGAGTGATGTTCGTTGTTGTGATCGGCACGTTCTCGTGGTCCAGCCTGCGGATAGTCAGGAAGGTGCCTGTCTCCGATGCCATCGTGATGGTGACCGTTTCAGCGGTGACAGTTGCGACTGACCTGGCGATCGCTGTCGTGGTTGGCGTGATCCTCTCAGCGCTGGTCTTCGCGTGGAACACGGCTCGCTCGATCTACGTGGAGGCGTCTGCAGAGAGCACACCGACACGACGCGTTTACACCCTTCACGGCCAGCTGTTCTTCGCGTCGGTGACGGCGTTCAAGGACCTGTTTCACCCGCCACACGACCCGGTGGAGGTTGTGCTCGACTTCCGTCACTCACGAGTCTGGGATCATTCGGGGATCGAGGCAATCGTTGCGGTTGCCGAGCGATACGAGAGGGCCGGGAAGCAGCTTCACTTGCTGCACCTGAGCGAGAACTGCCAGCGGATACTGAACAAGGCCGGGGCGATAGTCGATTCAGATCCCGGGAACGATCCTGCTTACAGGGTGACGGTCTCAGAGCTCAGTGGTTCAAGCGGCGGACACTAGCTGACAGATACGCCGGCTAGACGATCTGCACGTTGACGGTCTTGTGCTGCTCAACGTCTCGCATCCGAGGCAGGTCGAGCTGAACGATGACCATGTAGCTGGCACGGCGCTCCATTGTCCGCCGTACTTGCGGAGCCTTCACTTCGCATCGAAGCTCGAACGTTTCAGTGCGATGGCGAATCACACCGTTCTCGAACATCTTCTCTCGGCACAGGACAACCCGGTCTGCGCGCTCTTCAGCGAATGTGCTCGGCCGGAACGGCGAAGGAAGAACCGGGCCAATGCCGGCGCGTGGGTTCATCGGCCCGTATGCCCGGGTATCTAGCACCTGCCCGGACCTGATGTGGGTGTATCGGTTCACAAGCACGAAGTCTGCAACTGCCCAGCGAACGGTCATCCCTGGCCTGCTCGTGTGAACAATGATCTTCGCACGCAGCTCGTCACCTGCCTGGTAGGCGTCCTTGTCGAGCTGTATGTCGACCTTCGGGGTCGCTCTCAGCGGTCCAATCGGCATCTCTCACCTCCTGAAACCTATCTCGCAGCATGATACGTGTCGGATGTAGAAAATCACGTCGCTGCTAGGCTTCGCCAATCGTCAACTATCAAGACCTGGAGAGTGGAATGAGCAGGCAAGTGATCGTGCCGGACTGGCCATGGAACGAGACGGTGGGGATTGCGCAGGCTGTTCGGGTTGGCAGCACGGTATATGTCTCCGGCCAGACTGCGCGGGATTCGGACGGCACACTGGTGGGCGGAAGCAGCACGAAGCTGCAGGCGCGCAAGGTGTTCGAGAACATCGATTACGTGCTCGGACTGGCCGATGCTTCGATGCGCGATGTGGTGAAGCTGACTGCTTACTTCACGGATGGGGCGAATTTCGCTGAGTACGCTGCGGTGCGCCGAGAGTTCTTTCCAGAGATCACATTCGCCGCAACTGGCATGACGGTTTCTGAGCTTGCAGACCCCGGAATGCTGCTTGAAGTAGAGGCGGTGGCGATAGTCGGAGCGTGATGGACGATCTCGCTAGCATCCGCCGATCTGGAAGGTTGCTGCGGACGAATCGATGACTTCTGAACTGGCAGTGTCCATAAGCTCCAGCACGAACCTGTAGCCGCCCAGAGGGAAGTCGGTCGTTGCGATGCCCAGGTGCACAGGCCGTTCGTATTCGACTCCGGCCTGCCATGTAGAGCTATCGAGGAACGAGTCTACGTCTATCACCGCTTCGTCGGCCTCGTAGCGACCGTCTTCGAGCTTTTCTGTGAATGGCCGCTGAGAGTAGATGGCTACGATGCTGTCGTCGTGTCCGGTGCGCTGGATCCATGAGCGCCAGGACAGGAAGTTCGGAAAGAGCGTGCCGATCGTGCCGCCAACATCAAATTCGAGAGTCTCGCCAGAGACGTTTTCGAGCCTGTACCTGAAGCTGACTCTTTCGCCACGGACGAAGCAGCTTCGCACCGGCTCAATACCCATGAGGGCGACCTGATGGCTGGTGTCTGGAAGAACCGGATCGGATGGCGATGATGTCGGAGAGGCGATGGCGGTTGCTGTGGCTGTCGCTTCTGGATTGGACACGGTCTGCGAGGTTGCGGTGGGCTGAGCGGATATCGATGTAGCGGTCGGTGCGCTACTGGCTCCTGACGCTGGCGATGGGACGGGTGTGCTGATTCTCGGAACGATGGTTGGCTCGAGGTCCGGAAGCACTGAGATTCCTGACAGCGGGAGCCCGCCCGCAGAGAGCCACGACGCTCCGGCGATCACAACGACCGCAGCGACGGCTACATATCTATATACAGCGAGCTGTTTCAGTGCCTGGCTGAGTATGCTCGGGCCACGACTCTCTGACGGATCACGGTCGTAGAGGAAATCTCCGGGGCGTTTGCCAGAAGCCGTTTTTTCTCGGTTGGCGCTGGACGCTTCGTGTCTCGCCCACGCCTCATCTGCGGCGGTCTCCCAGTCCCGTGAGCCTGCGCTTCTCGTGCTTTTGCCTGGGCCGGTGAAATCATTTGCGGCTGTTCCGCCGATGTCTCGGTCGTAGTCTCGTCTGGCCTTGTCATCGAGCAGCACATCACGGGCGCGGTTGACGAGACGCATCATCTGAGAGGCTTCCGCGCTGCGGTTGCGATCCGGATGCCACTTGCGGGCAGCGCGACGGTAGGCCGAGCGGATCTGATCTGCGCTCGCATTCCGTGAAATACCGAGGATTCGATAGTAGTCAGGCTGCCGTGCCATACGTCGCACGGTACGGCGGAGACTGGCGATGCGGAACCGGGGCTCTACCTAAATCGAGCCTCAGGCACGACCGACCCATCCTCTGACTCCCGCGCCCGCAAGCGGGCACCCGACCAGGGAGGGAGAAATACTTTCGCATCGGCAGCATGCTTGTGTCATCCCGAGCGGAGCCGAGGGATCTGACCGTTCATGTGCGGTCAGTCGAGAGATTTTGAATCAAGTTCAGAATGACGAACATCCTCCCTCCCATCTTGGGAGGGAGTTAGAGGGGGGTTATTCGCCTTGAGAGATCAAGTTGCCCATGTAAGCCGAAACGACCCACACCCCAACCCTCTCCCTCAAAGGGAGAGGGAACAGCTCCAGCACTCAGAAGAAGAGCCCTTTTGCCCCTAGTCCTCTAACCGCTTCAGGTACTGGCCCATCCAGTCGAAGTCCACCAGGTCAGCGTAGGCGTCCATGAGCGCCTTCGTGATCGGACCGTATGCTGAGCCGTCGCCTATCTGGTTGCCCTGGACAGTGCGAACGCCGCATATGCAGAGAGATGTAGAGGTCAAGAACACCTCATCAGCGGTCGAGGCGTCGAACATGTCGATGTCCTTCTCAACCACCGGCACATCGATCTTCTCGGCCATCTCGATAGCAGTCTCACGGCTGATCCCACCAAGCACATACTGGGCCCGCGGCGTGTACAGGACGCCGTCCTTGATCGTGAATATGTTCGAGCCGATGCCCTCCGTCAGGAAGCCCCGGTTGTCGAGCAAGATCGCCCATGACTCGGGATCGTGCGCCTTCGCCTCCATATCGGCCATGATGAGGTTCAGGTAGTTGTGGGACTTTGCCCGGGGGCTGAGCGACTCAGGTGGAGTGCGACGAACAGAAGGCACCCATACATCTATACCGTCTCTATATAGACGTGCCCGTGGCTTCAACGGCAGGGGAGCGCACTCGATGATGACGTTCGGGCCGCCAGCCGTCTCCCACATGTCACCGCCAACAAGATCGACGCCGCGTGAGATGCGCTGGCCGACCCAGTAATCGTCGTCCGGTCCCAGCAGGGGAAGATTAGCCTCCAGCACGCGCTCGGTGTGGTCGATCATCTCCTGCTGAGTCATGCCCGGATCTATCTGGACGTACTTGAGGGAGTTGTAGAAGCGTGCGATATGTTCCTCAAGTTTGAAAATCTTGTGTCCGAATGTACGGGTCATGTCGAAGACGGCATCGCCATACTTGAATCCCCGGTCCCTGAAAGGGACTCTGACCTCGCTCTCAGGAACGATGCTGCCGTTGAAGTAGGCGACTCTCTCGCCAGTTTTCTGGCTGCTCTCGGCATCGGTGGTCATATCGAGTCTTCTCCTGTGGACGGGTCGTTCGGACAGCAAGGGGAATCTTATCGGCCGTGATTCTACGCTTCAAACTTGAGGAGTAGACGCACCTGAAACCTCTTGCGCATCGGGATATATACAGGTATATGTATGTATATATCAGCTCAAGCCGAAGGAACTGTGAATGCCTGGAATCATAGTGAGCCGCCCCATCTTCAACACGCTCTTCAAACTCGCACATGACGAGGGACTGAGCATCAATGCGTTTCTGACGAAGCTGCTTGAGAAGTCGGGGCCGGATGCTTCAGGTTCCACCGCAGGGCCAGCAACAGCCGCGGCAGCAACTCCGATCCAGGGCGCTGAGCAAGACGGACCGGTTTCAGCCCAGCCACAGCAGCCAGCCGCAGATATCAGGCCGATCCGCTACGACCAGGAGAGCGAAGAGTCGCCTGTGAACGCGAATACCGATACCGGCGAGCTTGCAGCGCCGCGCCGAATCGGAAATTCTGTGTGGGACAGGGTCGTCTCAATGGAAGGCCACCGCTTCGCCACGAGCCGCGGCAAGAAGTTCAGCTACAAGGTCACGGGCGAGTACATCGTGGTGCGTGACTCGCAGGCCCGCATCCCTCGCAGTCAGTTCGACAAGGCGCAGAAGATGTGGCCCGTCTCGGGTCCGTCGAGGCTTGTCGGCGTGTACGCGCCGTCGGTGGTGTGGGCGGTAATGAAAGAGCTGAACGAGGCTGAAGAAGCAGCGCTGGTCTAGGCGCTTAGCTTCCGCAAGACCGCACTCTAGCCCCTGCGCCGAACGCACTTTTCGCACGCGCTACATGACGCGAATTTCTGTCCTCAATCACCCGCGAGCTCTGTGCGACCGGTTGCCTAAGCGCAGTCTTGCACGTGCTCTTCGCCAGACATCTTTTCCTGCTCGGCGAAACGATAGATCTGCGTGCGGATATATATGTTCGATCATTGCATAGTCTGAATGTATATCGAGGGTTCACCTGACCACAGCACCACTACATACATACACATATATCGGGCCGTCCCAGCTATACATATGGCGAAGCATCACGGGCGATATCTAGCTAGCTATGATCGTCCCGGTGTGGCGGGTCACGGGAAAGAAGCCGTCTTGCTCGATGACCTTCTCCACATGCTGCCTGAGCATCGCTGCATCAACGCGCGTGCTCATCGAATCGACGTACCCGACAAGAAGCCCGGCGTCGTCAACGCGCAAAACCTCGCGGTCCACACTCGTCTCAACATTGTCGAAGAACTGCCCGATCGCTAGCTCGCCGTCTTCGAGAGTGAAGGCAAGGTGCGCGGCTGGACTTACATCTTTGCCCGGCAAGGCGTAGCGCTCCCGCAACTGCGCTATCTCCGAGATATGGCTCTTGCCGTTCGTGGTTGCGAAGAGAGTACCGCCGGGTTTCAGCACGCGCCGGATCTCGGCCAACGCTCGACCACGGTCGCTGGAGTGATAGAGCATGTGCATGGCAACCACGACGTCGAACAGGTCGTCGTCGAAGGGCAGATCGCACACATCCGCCACAGCAAAGTCGAACTTTGCTGCATGATCGCCGAGCCGGCTCTTCGCCTCTGAAAGCATGCCGCTCGACAGGTCGGCCAGTGTGAGATGCCAGTTTTCCGGAACCGATTTGGCTTCGAGGGCGGCCTCCCAGAGTCCGCCAGGGCCGCAT
>JANQIZ010000151.1 GCA_028281895.1 Dehalococcoidia bacterium | reverse complement strand
CGACTCCGCTGCTCTGCTCGACCACGATGTCGTCCAGCTCACCCGACATATTCAGTTGCACCCGAACCATCGTCGCCCCCGAGCGAGTCGCGTAGCAGTTTGGACCACATTTGGCCGTTGGTCGGCACGACTGGCCAACGCTCGGGTCCAGGGAACAGACGCACTTTAGATTCTGTGAGAGGAGCTTCGTAGCCCGGTGAAGCTCCTCAGGCGGGATGTCGTTGACCTCCTCGATGAGCGCTGCCTCTTGTTCGCGGACCGCGAGAAACGGAGCACTCTCTTCTCCGCCACCGAGCTTGGGGACAGAGGAATTGAGCACGCGCAGGGCGTGCCTGGACGGACGAGTCCTGTTGGACGTCATGTGGCCTCCTGGGCCAACGACGCCCATGCTCGATCGACAGGCGCCGCAAGCTGTAGACAACCGCCGTCTGAGCACGACGGTCCGTTGAAGAAGATCCACCGCCGATCCGGCCAACCCGGCATCCAAGCCGAACTGTCGGACCTAGGACTCGGCCTCGCGAACTGGACCCGCCGGGTCGCCGAGGCCTGATGGCTCAAGGTAGCCCGTGTGGGCATGCGAGCGGACTACTCGAGAAGTTCGAGCGGCCGGCTCATCAGCAAGCCATCCTCGCGCCGAAACGCCTCCGGCGGCGGGAATGGCCCGCACCTATCGATCAGAGGCAAGTCGATCGCGGCTCGGCTGAGTCGCAATCGTACCTGCGCATCCGTAGCTCTTGTCCACGGAGCCTCGAACGGGCCAGCGAGTCCAGGGCGTGCTGAGCACAGGGTCCTGGCACCTCTGGTTGGCAACCGAGCCAGCCAGATGGCGGCGGCCCTCGCGGAGAATGAAGGTGGTGAGAAAGCGACAGCTTAGCGAACCGACGCACGAGCCGCTGGAGCGGATCTCGTTGTGATGAGATCCTGGCTGCCAGCCGCGTGCCTATCCAGTGCAGGTGTATCCAAGCTCCATCGGCAATGCAGCTCAAGGCCCTGGCACGTCCACAGCATCAGTTGATGCCCGAGTGGCGTTGCCACGAGCATCGCAACAACCAGGAGTAACCAGACCTCTGTGAACTGCACTCGTTTGGTTCTTCGTTTGGCCATACATGAACGAGGCTAATCGGCTTAGGCGCCGCTCGGTTGCCAAACCACGAGGGGCCCAGTGACCCCATGTGTCAGGTTCCGCTTCTTGTCTCGCCTTGCTCAACCACGCTCCTTTCTCGTCGAAGGTTGGTAAGGTCGTTGTGGCTGTCCGATAACGGGATTCGTAACAGCCCCATTTCGGGGGTGTGTCCTGCTCTCCTCGGACGCTCTTTCGCCCAGATTTCGATCACCTGCGCCAGCTGGACTGTCCAGGGCGTTTGAGCACCCCTTTTGAACACCCTGATTGAACAGGCTCGCGATCGGACTCTCGATGACAAGGCGTGCGTGCCCGTCGATCGGATCAATGCGTGGCGTCACCCAAGCGGCGAGTGCGTTCTCGACCGTAACGTCACCCGAAGTGGCGAAGTAGCAGAGGACATCCTCTGCGCATTCCCAGATTGCGCGCGCCAGTGAGTGGACTCGCCGCTTAGAGGTGGCGCCCACCAGAACCGCGAATCGTGCCCCATTGAGCATCACGCCAGCCCGAAAGAGCGGGCCATATCCTCGACGGAGCTTGTCGTTTGCGACGCGCGACGGTGGCATCGTGGACCGGTCGAGCTCAAGCGCGAGTGAGAGCCGTTGCCCGCATCGGTTGTCGACGGTCACGATGGCATCTGGAATCACCGTGCCGCAGGGATCTTGCAGCCGCTTGCGGATTTCTTGTTCCGGCAGTACATCAACGTCCAACCCCTCGCGCACAGCCGCCCTTGCGAGCTTGAGTGCGAGGATCCCGGTTTGAAGATGATGCTCACCGGGCCTTCCATCGGCTCGAGGAACGTTGATCGATAGGGGGTCGTGTCCGTGGTCGCACAAGATCGCCTTGCCACGCTGCGTGAGGCCAATCACTCGAGGCAGCGCGGCTGTGGATCGCTGCATCTTGATGCGAATGAGTCCCGCCCGCGCCAGCTTACGCGTGCGTCGATACATGGTTGCAGCCGACCGATCTGTAGCCATGCAACACATCTGGATGGTCGCCCAGCGCCATTTTGCGAGAACTTGGAGGATGGCTACATCGCCCGGGGCTTGGTGATAGTCGTGGACCCTGTTCACTCGTTTGTCTCCAGCGCTGCGATGGGGTTGGCCGGCATCAGATCGAGTCCGCAGGCACATTTAGGTCGGCCAAAGCCTCCGCAATTCGGGCATCGCTCCCAGCCATGCCCCACATAACTGTAGGAACACGCAGAACACCTCCAGGCGACCGGTTGTGTATCTCGATGAGTGAGGATCACCTCATGGCCGCGCGGACAAGTGACGACTTGCGTTCTGAGGTGGCCGCGGATTCTCCACCTGCGCCACAGGAGCAGGCCGACATCCGAGGCCAGCAAGAGAGCTACGATCGGCAGCACCACGGTCGTCGCAAGAAACGCCACGGCGAGCGGGTTCAGCTTCGACGTGATCCGAAGCAGATCAAGCGAAAGCCACCTCACCCGATCACCAGTTTCGGACGACGTGAGCGCTTCGAAGGCGGTCGCTCCTCCGGCCCTGGTGAAGTCTTGGGGCGCAACAGATCGACCGTCTGGCGGGTAAGCTGGCTGGGACCGATCTTCTCCTTGATCGATCGCGCCGGACCGAGCTCCTCGAACGGTACCCCGCATCGTCCGCGCTCATACGCATCGACTCGTTCCTGTGGCGCCCTCGCAAACGCACGTTCTAGCCGGTCGAGTGGCAGTGTGGCCGTGCGTGCCAGTCGAACGCCCACCCCCTTCTCGATTAGCGCGAGCTCTCTGTGCCGGAGCGATTGCAGGTGCCTGGTAATGTGATCATATTCCTCACGCAGGGTGAGGCAACGGTCCGGGAGACGAGGGTTTCTGATAGAACCCGTGAGATTCTTCTTGATGAGCGGGCCGATGTTCTTGATATCGTTGCTGTCGGGGCTGAACAACAGAAAGCCCGAGCAGTTGTTCTGGATCGACGCGGCAAGCGAGCTTGACGCGGAAACGAGTTGAGCCCACTGCTGTGATCCCAGGCGTAGTCGCAATCCGCGACTCCTCCCCATCTCAAGGGTCTGTGCCAGCGCGTCCGGTCCGAGCACGCGACACAGCTCAGGTGCCTCATCGCGAAAGAGCTCAAGGGGTTTCTCAATGCCATCCTCAAAGGAGGCTCCGAGCAGGTCATGCTCGATGAAGCTGGCCAGCGCCTCCTTAGGCATTCGCGCTGAAAAGGGACAGTGCGAGAAATCGATCAGCGTGTGGTGTCGGCGCAGCTCAGAGCCGCTCACGCAACCGTCCGCGCACAAAGAGCTGGAGGCCTTGGGAGAAATCAGAGGCGGGTCGAATCGAGACGCGAGGGCAAGCGTCGTAGTCTCGGCCTCGGGAAAGGCTTCAAGGTAGGCCGTGAGTTCACAGCGCCACGGAACGAGGCCCACGAGAAACGACCGGTACTCCGGGTAGGTCAGTGCCAGAAGCAGATCGAAGAGGCTGATCCGCTCCGTCCTCCCTTCCTGCGTGAAGAACCGGTTCGCCTTTATCGCAAACTCGATGAGCCGCAGTGCCACGCGAAACATCCGAGGGGAGTAGGAACCACCGTCCGAAATACGCGCCAGGATGCTTGTGATCTCAAAGGCCTTTAGTGCCGCCGCGAGGGGCGAATCGGAGGCGAGCGGGTTGAGCGGAACACCATACTTCCCATGGAAAGGGGCTATGCGAATGATCTGTTCTGGCGAGATGCCGCCTCGGACCACCATGTACTTGAAGACGAGGTTCACGAGGTCAGCCTTGGCGAGATCCATCACCGAGGTCAGCACGCCAGAGGCCAAAGCGCTCATCCAAACCATTGCAAGCATTACAGATTTGCCTTCCCCGGTCTTTCCCTGAGTCAGGAAGTGTCCCTCGCGCAAGCGCGGGGAGATCGGAATCGGTTTCCGGGTGCTTGGATCCACCAGTGGATTCATCGATCGTCCTCGAACAAGCCGAACTCGTCATCGTCCGTTCCCGTGTGCTCTCCCGCTGCCTGGTCCCAGCTCTGATGGGGTGGTCGTGAGGGAGTTCGACGATCTTCGTGTTGCCGATTCTCGTCATCGAAAGTGGACCCGAGGCCACCATCGAAGAGCTCGGCATGGCTCTTCGGCTTGTCGACAACGGCGACGTGTTTCGGTTCAGCGTGAACGTGACTCGTTTGATCATGTCCAAGCACGCGCTCGAACTCGGGCAGTGTACCGCGCC
>JANQIZ010000290.1 GCA_028281895.1 Dehalococcoidia bacterium | reverse complement strand
TCCACGATCACGATCGTCTCGGTCCGGATGGGCTCGCTCTCTTGCTGGCCCTTCGGCGGCTCCTTCTGGGCGATCTCCAGGTACGTTCCAACCTCGATGTCGCCTGATGTGGCGACCCTCGAGTTCATCTCCTCGAGAGATGCGGAGTCCGCTGCGCCTGCGTCCGGCCCAGAGCCATTTGTGTTCGAGGTCATATGGAGTCCCGTACCGTTGATTCGGACGACGATGCCCGGCTTCTCTGCGCTGCTAGACTCGATCAGGTTCGGCTTGTAATCGCCAGCCGCCTGTCGAGACCGGAATTGTAACTTCACCCCGGCGTTCAGTCGCCTCTGAAATCGCCTTTGCAGCACATAGTTCGAGCAAGATGCCCAGACTAAAGACACAACTACTCAAGGAATCGGATCTGGAGAGGGCATCGGAGTTGCTGAGGTCGGGTGAGCTGGTCGCGTTTCCCACCGATACCTACTTCGCTCTCGGGGCAATAATGCGGCCAGACGCGATCGAGTCGCTTTTCTCCGCAAAGGGCCGGCTGCCAAACAACCCCGTGCCCGTGCTTATCTCGTCTGCCGATCAGCTTGCGCTTCTTTCCGAAGATGAGCTGGATGAGCGATCGAAACTACTGGCGGATCGCTTCTGGCCTGGAGCGTTGACCCTAGTCTTGCCGGCGATCGAATCAGTCCCAGAAAAAGTGACGGCCGGGACCGGAACGGTGGGAGTGCGCGTGCCGGATCACCAGCTTGCCCGGGAGCTGATTGCCATGTCAGGCTCGCCACTCACCGGGACCAGCGCAAACCTGTCAGGCCAGCCACCCTGCAAGACAGCAGACGCAGTGGTGGATCAACTCGATGGAGTGGTGGCGGCTGTAGTCGACGCTCCATGTGGCGATGAGACTGCTCCATCGACAGTTGTTAGCGCGAGCGATAACGATCTGAAGGTGCTGCGAGAAGGCTCGATATCCGAAGCATCACTTCGAGCCGCGCTTCGTGCCGAATAGCACCGCCTGATGGCCGGCAGCCGTTACCATGTCTGCGAGGCCAAATCCCAGTTCGACTCAGCGCATCTTAATTGTCAATCACCACCGCAAACTTCAACACAGAGCTGCTTCCCGGCGTCTCATACGAATCGGCTTCCCGGCTCGAAAACGCCATAAAGGAATTCATCTCCTCACGAGAGCTCGCGCTCTACCGAATGATGTCGTTCCAGCTCGGCTGGGTCGACGAGCACGGCGAGCCATCAAGCGTGCCCACCCGGCCGCGGCTCCACGGCCAATTCGCCTTCGCCATAGCCTCGGTTCTGTCCGACTCGTCTGAGAGCATTGCCGAAAGAGTCGTGCCGTATGGAGTCAGCCTTGAACTGCTGCAGAACTACTCCCAGATCCACGAGGATGTCGAAGACGGCAACACCGAGCACAACGGACGTCCCTCAGTTTGGTGGACATGGGGACCTGCACAGGCGATCAATGCAGGAGACGGGATGCATGCAATGGCCCGCATGGCGCTGTTCGCACTGCTGGAGCGAGACGAATCGCCAGAGATCGTCTCATCTGCGCTGAAGTCTCTCGACGAGGCCGCTGTTCATATGTGCGAGGGCGAGTACCTCGATATCACGATGCAGGAGCAGCCGATTCTGACATCGCAGAGCTATCTCGAAATGGTGAGCATGCGATCCGGGGCGTTGTTCGCTACCGCCGCGGCAATGGCGTCATCCGCTGCGGCGCGGCCTGAGCTGGCGGATGCGCTTTCCAGCTTCGGCAGGCACGTTGGCACCGCGAGGCAGATCGCAGCGGACTACCTGCTCTTCTGGGGCGATGGCGACCGAGATCCTGTGCAGCAGGGGCGTCTGCTCACCAAGAAGAAGAACTTTGCTGTTGCCAGCGCCATTGAGAACGCTCCCGCAGGGATCAAGCGCCAGATCGGCGAGATCTACATGCAGCGAGTCATCGATCCTCAGCGCCTCGACGGTCTCGTGGGTTTGCTGAACGAGGTCGATTGCAGGCAGAAGACGATCGAGCAGGTGGAAACCTGTTTGAGCCAGGCCGCCGACTCGCTCGATGAGACACCGCTCGATGAATCGGAAAAGGCTCGCCTGTCTGAGATCGCGAGCGCAGTTTCCGGTTTTGCCAATTCTGGTGCTGCCGAGGTGTCGGAGTGAGCAAGAAGTCGGTGCGCGATCTCGACACGGCCGGTAAGACATGCCTTGTCAGGGTCGACTTCAATGTTCCGACAGACCCGGAGTCTGGCCATATCGCAGATGACTCGCGAATCAGGGCAGTTCTGCCAACGATTCACCACCTGCATTCAAAGGGAGCGAAAATCGTTCTCTGCTCCCACTTCGGAAGGCCAAAGGGCCAGGTCGTGGAGAGCCTTCGTTTAACCGCGACACGCGAACGGGCTTCGGAGTGGTTCGGAGCCGAGATCATTGATGCGGGACTGCCCGGACTTGATGATGGTATCGACTCCGCTGCAGTAGTTGGCGGTCTTGCAGATGGCCAGATCGCCATGCTCGAGAACCTTCGCTTCCACCCGGGAGAAGAGGCCAATGATCCCGGTTTCGCTCGTGATCTCGCATCGCTTGCAGACATATATGTAAACGATGCGTTCGGCGCCGCTCACAGGGCACACGCCTCAACAGCCGGTGTCGCCGAGCACCTTCCGTCAGGCACAGGCTATTTGATGGAGCAAGAGCTGAAGATGCTCACCCGGGCGCTCGAATCAGACGAGCGTCCCGCCGTCGCAATCATCGGTGGCGCAAAGGTCGCAGACAAGATCACCGTTCTTGAAAACCTGTCGCGACGATTCGACACACTGCTCGTTGGCGGAGGAATGGTTGCCGCATTTCTAAAGGCGCAGGGCTACTCGCCTGGAAAGGCGGAGATCTCAGACGAGGATGTGCACATTGCAGGAGAGCTTCTCTTCTCGACCGAAGCGACGCTGATCACGCCTGCTGATGTGGTGGTCGCCAGGGAGTTCGATCGAGAAGCCGCGCCCAGAGTTGTGCCTGTGACTGACGTTCCGGCGGATACTCTTGTGCTGGATATCGGCCCTGAGACACGGTCTGTCTATTCACGGGAGATCGTGAACGCCCGGAAGCTGGTGTGGAACGGACCGATGGGTGTGGTTGAGTGGCCTTCGTTCGCCGATGGAACCCGCACGATCGCAAAGGCAGTGGCAGCAGTGGCCGATGCCTTCACTCTGGTTGGCGGAGGCTCAACGGTGTCCGTCATCGAAGAGCTCAATCTCAGGTCAGAGCTGACGCATGTATCAACAGGCGGAGGCGCTTCCCTCGAATTCCTCGAAGGGAAGACACTGCCCGGCGTCGCAGCTCTTGACGATGCCTAACGAATGCCTGGATCAGGAATCACATGACACGAAGAACGCCCGTCATAGCCGGCAACTGGAAGATGAACACTACGCCTGACGAAGGCAAGGAGCTGGCTATTGGAATCGCGTCTGGCTGCGATCAGCTAGACGGCGTTGAAGTGATTGTCTGCCCTCCATTCACCGGTCTCGCTGCCGCTGCTGAAGCCACAGCGAACAGCGCTATCTCAGTCGGCGCGCAGAACATCTCTTCAGAGCCATCCGGAGCGTTTACCGGGGAGATCTCAGCCGCAATGCTCGAAGGCCTTGTGACGCATGTGATAGTCGGCCATTCAGAGCGGAGAGCGCTCTATGGAGAGACCGATGAGCAGATAGCAGCCAAGGCCGTAGCTGCTGCGGCTGCAGGTCTCAGTCCAATCGTCTGTGTTGGCGAGAGTCTCGAAGTCAGGCAAAGCGGGCAGGCGATCGAGTTCGTCGAAAACCAGTTACGTGAGAGTCTCTCCGGCTATACCGCGTGGAATCAGCTGATTGTCGCCTATGAGCCCGTCTGGGCGATCGGGACGGGCGAGGCTGCCACGCCCCAGCAGGCGCAGGAGATCATTGCCGCGATTCGAGCAGGGATATCTGGCATAGCGGGAGACGAACATGCCTCCAGGACGAGGGTCCTCTACGGTGGCAGCGTCAACTCGACCAACATCGGTCCATTCATGGATCGGCCAGACATCGACGGCGCGCTGGTGGGTGGCGCAAGCCTGAAGAGCGACGAGTTCGTCGGCATAGTCGAAGTGGCAGCGCGGCTCAGCGCAGAAGCGTCCTGAGATCCGGTCCGTCTCATGCCTCATCAGCTATCACCAGGAAGCCCTCGCGTTGTAGCTGTTGTTGGAGCCACCGCATCGGGAAAGAGCGTAGCCGCGGCACGGATCGCCAGCGCGTTTCACGGCGAAGTCATCAACTCCGATTCGAGACTCTTCTACAAAGGCCTTGATATCGGGACAGCCAAGCCTTCGTCCGACGAGCTTGCAGCCGTGCCGCATCATCTGATCAGCTTTCTCGAAGTGCAGGAGCAGTACAGCCTTGCCCGGTTCCTGAAAGACGCTGGCAACCTGATCGACGATATCTCCGCACGTGAAAAGCTCTCGGTTGTGGCTGGCGGAACCGGGCAGTACGTCTGGGGACTGCTGAAAGGCTGGCAGGTTCCTGAAATCCCGGCCGATCCTGAACTGCGATCGCAGCTTGAGTCCGAGCTGGATAGCTCCGGAGTTGCTGCGCTCTTCGAAAGACTCGAAAAGCTGGACCCTCGTGCAGCGGAGTCGGTGGACAGCCAGAATCCTCGACGGGTCATCAGAGCTCTTGAACGGGTTCTCTCCGGGATTCCGTCGCCTGAGCGAGAGGCCATCGATCCAGGCTACAACTCACTGGTCATCGGGCTGCATGTCGAGCGAGCAGTTCTGCACACGCGAATCGCTGAGCGAGTAGACGCAATGCTGGCCGAAGGCTGGCTCGACGAAGTACGAAGCCTGCTCGAATCGGGCGTCGATTTCGATCTTCCGGCCATGTCTGCAATCGGCTATCGGGAGATGGCCGCTTCACTTCGAGGCGAGATGACCATAGACGAGGCGAGAGAACGTACAATCCGCAACACGAACCGACTCGTCAGGCATCAGAACAACTGGTTCAAGCCCGACGATCCGAGAATCAAGTGGATCGACGTTACTGACGGAGATATCGGAGCCGTTGAGGAGCAGGTGAAGTCCTGGCTGTAAGCCCGGCTCCATGTGCTTGGAAACCTCGATCCAAAGAATGCCTGACTGGAGCCGACCCGGGGAGGTCACATGTCCGTACCGTTTGCCAAGCTGCACGGCGCAGGAAACGACTACATCGCGATCGATGGCCGCGGGATAGATCGCGACTGGGGTCAGCTTTCGCTGGATATGAGCAAACCTGCATTCGGAGTTGGGTCCGACGGCATCGTCCTGGTGCAAGAGCCGACCAGCGATGCTCGTGCGAACGGCGCTCAGATCAGGATGCGGGTCTACAACCCTGACGGCTCAGAGGCTGAGATGAGCGGAAACGGCATCAGGCTCTTCTCCAAGTTCGTGATCGACCGAAAGATCGCGCTGCCCGGTAGCGACGGACTTGTCGTCGAGACTGGAGGAGGGATTCGGACTGTCGGGCCGACTATGGCTGAAGACAAGATGACCGCGGCGCGTGTGGCAATGGGAGTACCGGAGTTCGATCCGGCGCAGATTCCGGTTGATGTAGATGCGATCAATGGCGCAGACAGAGTTCATGATTTTCCGATCGACGTGGCCGGACGCGAGATCAAGGTCACCTGTCTCGCTGTCGGCAATCCCCACGCTGTCGCGTTCCCGGATGGGCCAGTGGAAGACTTCCCGCTCATTGAGATCGGGCCTCTTGTCGAGAATCACCCGATGTTCCCCAACCGCATCAACTTCGAGATCGTCAACGTCCTGACGCGGTCGAGAATCCGAGCGCGTATCTTTGAACGCGGGGCGGGGGAGACGCTCTCATCTGGAACTGGCAGCACCGCATCTGCCACTGCTGCGCGAGCGCACGGACTCGTTGACGATGAGGTCGAGGTGGTTGTCGACGGCGGGATCCTGAAGATCTCGTGGGACGAGACCGGGGAGGCGTTCCTTGAAGGCCCTGCTGTGGAGGTATTCGAGGGCGTGTGGCCGGACTAGACAATGGCCATGGAGCTAAACTACCTGCGCCGATCTGCCATCTTAACGACAGAGTCGCCTGACTCATCTCACAGGTCTCGCTAGAAACTTGCACTCATCACAGGAGCCAGAATGAAGTTCGCCCGCAGAGTCGAAGAGTTGCCTCCATACCTGTTCGTTGGAATTTCGCGGGCAATCGCAGCCAAGAAAGAGCAGGGGATCGACGTCATCTCGTTCGGGATTGGCGATCCTGACATCCCGACACCAGGCGCCGTGCTGGATCGTCTTGAGACCGCTCTCCGAACACCTGCTCACCATCGATATCCAGAGTCTGAGGGCCTGCCCGAGTTCAGGCAGGCGGTCTGCGACTTCTACGAGCGCAGATTCGGCGTCACGCTCGATCCGGCAACCGAGGCGATCAACCTGATCGGCGCCAAAGAGGGCATCGCTCACGCAGCTCTCTGCTTCATCGATCCCGGCGATATCGCCCTCGTGCCCGATCCGGCTTACCCCGTTTACGAGATCGGCACCATGTTCGCCGGTGGCACAAGCCAC
>JANQIZ010000289.1 GCA_028281895.1 Dehalococcoidia bacterium | reverse complement strand
CGATGACGTGGATCGTGCCGCCGGTGTTGTATGCCGGGAGCTGTGCCAGGTTCAGGGTCTCCATCACGATGCCCTGCCCTGCGAACGCGGCGTCTCCATGAACCACTATTCCCATCGCGGAGACGATGCTGTTCGCCGCGTCCTGCATGGCGCGCACGGCTCCCACGACAACGGGGTCAACCATCTCGAGATGGCTCGGGTTGGGCAGCATCGTCAGCTGGACATCGGCAGTGCCGTCGCCATCAACGTCGCGGTCGAGGCGCGCTCCCTGGTGATACTTCACATCGGTCATCCAGCCCGATGCTTCCAGTGTTGCGAGCTGCGCGAAGTGACCCTCTGAGAATCCGCTGATGATGTCTTCGTAAGGCTTGTCGAAGATGTGTGCGAGGACGTTCAGGCGGCCCCGATGGGCCATCCCCAGAACGATGTCCTCGATGTCCGTGCCGGAGGCGTAGAGGATGATCTGGTCCAGGAGGACGATCAGCGACTCCATGCCTTCGAGGCTGTACCAGCGCTGGCCCGGATACGCCCTGTGCAGGAACCTCTCGAATGATTCGGCCCTGGTGAGCAGCTGCAGCAGGTACTCCTTCTGCCTGCTCGTCAGATACGGCTCCTGCGTCGACTCAACCTGCGCGTGCAGCCAGTAGCGCTCCTCGCCAGAGCGGACATGGGCGAACTCGTAACCCATCTTTCCGCAGTAGATCTCGCGGAGCCGGTCGATGATGTCGGCCGCGGTCGCACTGGAGGGAAGCGGCTGGAGACCGCTCGATATGGACGGCAATGCGCTTGCCGGGACTCGCAGCGCTTCCTTAGTGACTCCGTGGACATTGGGGGAGATCAGCGGCTCAGACCGTGAGCGGAGACCAAGTGGATCGAGATCCGCCGCCCTGAACCCGAAATCCCTTATCGCCTCGGCGTAAGCCCTGATGCGGTCGAAGGTGATGGCATCAAGCTGGCCGTTAAGCGATGTTGGAGTCGCTGCGGGACTGTGGCCATTGCGGCCGGGAGCGGCGCCATTGATGCCGTGTTCGAGGATTTCGGCGGCATAGCCGATGTTGAGTCCGCCGATGTCAGGCGGTAGCTGTGAAGGAAGCTCGTCAGATGAAGACGGTGTTGCAACCATTTTTTCTGAATGTGCAGCCGGTCGAGTAGATGAGACTGGCGGCTGCCGGGATATGTCGGAAAGCTGGCGGCGTGCGCGCCGGCCATGTGTTGTGTGTTCAGTTCACGTGCAGCTTCATGTGCACGATTTCGCAACAGATCGGCGAGTACAGATCCCGTTGCCAGAAAATTCTACATGAGGCGATCTGCGGAAACAGCGTCAAAACACGTAAGCGGTTGTGATATCGCTCCCACTGCGCAGGCTGGCGGCGGATCGCCCGATGCCTCAAGCA
The DNA here is from genome assembly GCA_028281895.1 of Dehalococcoidia bacterium. Lineage (GTDB taxonomy): Bacteria > Chloroflexota > Dehalococcoidia > Lucifugimonadales > Lucifugimonadaceae > JAJCYX01. The sequence goes on along the minus strand of JANQIZ010000289.1, from coordinate 810 downwards.
GACGATCAGCGCATACGGTTGTCCGAATTCCACATGTCCGCATTGCCGGCCAGGTAAGCCTTGACCGGCTCAGCAGCCGCAGAAAGCCGCGCTATCGTCGCATCGTCCAGCTCCAGTTCGGCAGCAGGCAGGTTCCACGAAAGTTCTTCCGTGTTGCGTGCACCGATCAGCAGCGTGGCGACGCCCTTCTGCTGCCGGGCCCATGCGAGCGCGACGCTGGCCATCGGCTGGCCAAGCTCCGAAGCGACAGACCGCAGTTCGCTGATTGTTGCAAAAACCTCGTCCTCCGCTCCGGTGTCGGAATGCTGCGCCAGCGGCGAGCGGTCAGGCTTGAACAGTCGAGTGCGGGAAAGGCCATCCGGCACCTCGTCGGGGCTGGCGTATCGACCGGTCAGCATGCCCTGCGAGAGCGGGCTGTAGCACACGATGCCGATGCCGTTCTCTTTGCACTGGGGCAGAATCGCGTTTTCGATCGCCCGCCAGAGCAGGCTGTACGGCAGCTGATTGGTGACGATGGATCCTGTAGCCAGCAGTTCGGAGAGATCCTTCGTCGCGAAGTTGCAAACGCCCAGCGCGCGAACCTTGCCCTTAGTCACGAGGTTCTCCAGCCCGCGATACGTCTCCTCGATGGCCACGTCATGGTTCGGCCAGTGGATCTGGTACAGATCGATCACATCTGTGCCGAGACGCTGCAGGGAAGCGTCGCAGGCCGCCTCAACCTCGCCTTCCGCCAGGTGAGAGCCGCTGATCTTGGTGGCGATCACAGCTTCGGACCGGCGGTCTTTCAGTGCTTCACCAAGAACGGTCTCG
>JANQIZ010000254.1 GCA_028281895.1 Dehalococcoidia bacterium | reverse complement strand
TGACCAGGTTCAGCTTGTCCAGCAGAGCCTCTGTTTCGACCTGGAGCTGTGATATCTCGGCGCGCTGGTCGGCGGCTCGCCTCACCCTCAACTCTTTGAGCCCCACATTCCGCTCGAGGCTCGCCAGGTCTTCCTCAGCCTTGACCACTGCATTCTGCTGCGAGGCTGAAAGCTGGTAAACACCGCCCAGTCCCGCCACGAGCACCGCTGCCATTGTGGCGGTGAGAGTCGCCTGGACAGGGAACGGCTTTGGCTTGAACTCGGTTGGCCGGAAATCCAGCTCCGGCCTGTCGATGATCGCAACAGGGGTTCGCTGCCACCAGTGCTTGCCTGTCACAAGCGCAAGGCCGACATTAGCCGCGTATCTTGCGAACGGGAAATCGTCTGGCGCACGCAACGTCTGCGGCAGGCTCTTCTGGCGATACGGGATCGAGCTGGCGGCCATCTCTGCCGTGCCGACCGCAGACTCCGCCGCGCCGGTCAGGTACAGATTGCTGTTCTCAGACAGCGGCGTGTCCGGATACATGGAGTCGTGGAATGCGACGGTCCGGCTGACCTGCGTTGTGACCGACTGCACCCACTGCTCCTTCGTCATCTTCTGGTCGATGCCGACCTCGCGGACCACTTCAGGCAGGCCGTCACGCAGCACGATCACGGTGATCGAGTTGGATTCGATATCGAGCACCACGCCGGATCGCTCGTTGGCTGCGGCCGCCAGCGCGATGGCCTTTGGCTGGACAGTAGAGAACTTGGCTCCGGTGTTCGAAAGCGTCCTCAGGTTGCGCCGCAGAACGTGGCGGTACATTCCGAAGGCATACACATCGTACGGCTCTCCGTCGAGGTCTGGGTCGAGGTCGGATTCGAAGTCACCGAAGATGTTCGCCTCCTCCTCTTCTTCCTCCTCCTCATCCAGCGCCGCATCGTAGTCAGCCCTTGCCGCATCCCATGCCAGCTGCAGCTCCTCGGGCCTGATAGACATGCGCTCAGCGCTGGCATCGATGATCGCCTCGGTCAGGTTGTCACCGGTCTCAAGGAACACGGTGAACCTGCGCTGGACGACGTTGCGGCCAGTGATGGCGACGGCGACCTTCGCGCTGCTGAGCTTGGTGCCTTTGCCGATCTCTTCCATCACCCGGGAGATCGCTTCAGCAAAGGTGGTCTCGTCAACGATCAGGCCGTCCTGGACAACTCCGACAGGCAGGTGAGCCTCGGCCCAGCCGCGCACGCGGTTACCCCGGGCGATCAGGACCCTGATCGCGGAGTCGCCGATCGTCATGGTGATATAGGCGCCGAATGGAGAGGCGGCCGCACGGCCAACAGCCGCAGACGACTTGCGAATCGTTGATGCGGTCTTTGGGCCGATCTGGCCGAACGGTCCATGATCCTCCGGCTCCTCCGGGAGACGGAAGGAATCGATATGCATCTCGTGCCAGAGGAATGTGCGTCCGAGGAAGAGCAGGCGATCTTTGATCCACCTGTCCACCCTCTCAATGAAGTTCGGGCTGTGCTCAGTCTGCTCGGCTCGCCGCCAGCGTCGGCTCATCATCGAGAATTGCCTCCGCCCGGTGTGATGCCAGCCGCCGCGTCCAGCTCCGCGTCCGTCACCCGGCGTGAGAGCTCTTCAAGCTCCTCTTTTTTGAGAAGCGACGGGTCAACTGGATGATTGAAAACGATCGACCTGACGACGGCCACGAAATCGCCTTCCTCGGTAGGTGCGATCAGTGAGTTCTGGACCTCCAGAGCTTCGACGGCATCGGCTTCGATGAGTGCGATGAAGCTCTCGATACCGGCGATCTCGCCGCCGATCCGCAGCAGAATAGGAGTTGCGTCATACACGTCAACGTCCACAGGCACGATGATGTTGGAGGATGTCGAGACAGAGAGGATCTCAACGCCAACGCTGTTGGCAGCCGCTATGAACCGCTCCAGTAGCGCTGAGTCGTCGAGCTCGATCACCTGCGCATCCTGGGCTGCCTGAAGCGCAGCAGCCCACGATCGCAGACCCTCCTCTATGTCGTCCGTTCGAGGCTCCGGAAGCGAAAGCACCGCCTCCTGCGCGTTGATCCGCTCCTGGAGAGTGCTGAACTCACTGTAGGAGTTGATGTACGAAAAGATGAACGGCGCCGATGCCAGGAGGAACAGCAGCAAGATCACCCAGCGGTTTTTCAACCGCGTGAGGATTGGATTCAGATGCCTGAAGAGGTTCTCGCGGAACCCCGGTTCAAGCACTTCCTCCTCGCTCCGCTGGGCAGGCCCAGGAGCCGTGGGACGACCGACTGCTTCTGCGACCATATTTCTGGACTAGGATTCCTTCCAGGAGGTCACTTCGACCCCGCTCTCGGTGATCTCACCCGAAACCGTCACCGTCACGCCTTCATGAACGGCCGTGACCGTGAACCCCTGCAGCACCTCCACCTGGGCTGTCTCTCCCGATGTCGACGTTGAGAGCTCCAGTAGCGCCCAGATGCCGCCAGGCTGCTCGGCCACGTAACCAGACGCCCGCGACGCGTACATCCCGGGTTCTAGTGAAGCCTGCATCTGGTACGTCAGATCAATGCTGGAGCCAGGGTTGATCGTGGTTGGACTAACGTTCCAGCGGTACCTGGCGCGAGAGTCCAGCGTGACGAATTCTGAGAACCAGTCGAACAGCCATCCGGACGACGTGACGCTGGGATCTGCGACCGCGATGCCATCCAGCTCACTCGTTCCGTAGACATACGAGAAGTTCTGGTCATGCCAGCCACGCAGCCACTCGAGAGTGAGGTTTGACGAGCCGTTGTTGGTAGCCCGAATCGTGTAGTCGAACGTCGTCGATGATCCAGCGCCAGTGGTCGATGGAGTTACGAACTGCTCGATCGTCAGGTCATTGCTGTTCTGGAAGCGAACGCGCGCCGAGTTCGGAGCGCGGACATCCCCTTCACCATCGAGGCGGACGCTGGCTCCATTGAAGTGGGACCCTGAGCTCTTGTTGTCCTGGGCCGTGAACGTAAGCGTCGCTTCGCCACCAAACGGCGGGACAGAGACGTACGGGTAGATATCCCACTGGAACTTGGTCCAGGAAAGTCCCCAGAACGATCCGCCAATCTCTGTCGGCTCAGCCGTCGTGATGCCGGATGTCGTGCCTGAGACAGCATCTGGAGCGAAGAACCACTGCGGATCGATGATGACCCGGGTGATGTCATGCGGGACGATGTCGTTGTTGACGAACCGCATCGTGTACGTGAACTGGACATTGGTGTTCGTGGCGACCGTGTCTGGAGCGACCGTCAGCTCCACCTCGAACCTGTCATCGCCTGTCGGTGGATCGTTGAGCGCGGTCACCGTGATATCGGCGTCAGTGAGCACGCCACACGCTGGGTGCTGGTACGTGACGCTCGGGGGCGAGCCTGCCATGCTGGTCCACAGCCCAGGGTCGTTCTCCAGTCGCCAGAGGGCGTGCTCTGCCGCACATGCCGCGCCGGACTGCGCGGCGGGAGTTGTCTCCGCTGCATTGAGAGACCCGACGACACGATTCAGCAATGGCACCGCTGCTGCAGCTCCGCTGAACAGGCCGATCGTCGCCAGCGAAATGACCACGTAGCCACCCTGCCTGCGAGCGCTGGCCATGGGACTCTGCATCTCCTTGAAGCGGGCAAAAAGTCTCTTAAGCGCCTTCA
>JANQIZ010000250.1 GCA_028281895.1 Dehalococcoidia bacterium | reverse complement strand
CTCGTAGCGCAGCCGCAGGTGCTATTTCTCGATGAGCCAACTACAGGCCTTGACCCGCGCAGCCGCAACGATCTCTGCGATGTGATCAGAGATCTTGTCCAGGGCGGCACGACCGTTCTGCTGACAACCCAGTACCTCGAAGAGGCGGATCAGCTTGCCGATCGCATCTCTGTTATCGATCACGGATCACTTATAGCGGAAGGCACTGCGACTACGCTCAAGCAGCGCGCTGGCTCCGAGTTCATAACGGTGCAGGCCGCGGAGCAGGAACAGCTTGTGAATACGGTTGAGGCGCTGCGGCGATTCAGCACCGATGAGCCGGCAGTAAACGAACTGGACAGGCGAGTGACGGTGCCGGTGCGTGAAGGCTCGGCGATCCTCGCCAGCGTCGTCCGTGAACTGGATGCGCGTGAGGTTTCGGTTACCGATCTCTCGCTGAGGCAGCCCACCCTCGATGACGTGTTCCTGGCGCTCACTGGCCGGAAAGCGGAGGAAGACCTGGAAAGCGAGGGAAGCGGTGACTGAGCTGGTCGCAAATCTCAAGGCCGAAGCTCGCTGGATCGTCCAGGACACGATCACGATGAGCTGGCGGAACCTGGTTATCACCACCCGCACGCCTGAACTCCTCACCTTCGTGACCATCCAGCCGATCATGTTCGTGCTGCTGTTCGTCTACGTCTTCGGAGGCGCGATCCAGACCGGCGGCAGCTATACCGACTTCCTCATGCCCGGCATCATCATCCAGACGGTGCTGTTCGGTACTTCGCAGACAGCTGTGGGGCTCGCAGACGATCTGAGCAAGGGAATCGTCGACCGCTACAGGTCGCTGCCGATGGCCCGATCAGCCGTGATTGCAGGACGCGTAGTCGGCGACGCAGCGCGCAATGTGATCGTGGTCGCCGTGATGCTCGGTGTCGGTCTTGCGATCGGCTTCCGATTCCACGGTGGTGTGGCCGGTGCGATAGCGATGCCGTTCTACGCCATCTTCTTCAGCCTGGCGTTCCACTTCGTGATGGCCTACTTCGGGGCGCGGGTCGGGACTGTCGAGTCGGCGAACGTTGTCACGTTCCTGGTGATCTTCCCGGTCACGTTCTTGAGCAGCGCGTTTGTTCCGGTGGAGACGATGCCGGGCTGGTTGCAGCCGGTGGCTGAACACAACCCGATGACCTATGGCGTGGACACGGCGCGTGCGATGGCGCAGGGTGGCGAGATAACCGAGAACCTGCTGTTCTCGATCGCATGGATAGTTGGAATCACGGCTGTCTTTGCGCCCCTGGCCGTCTTCCAGTACCGCAAAGCTGCGTAAGTTAGGCAGGGCAGCCACCCACTCCCTGACCCTCTCCCTTGGAGGGAGAAGGAACGACATCCTCCCTCCCATCTTGGGAGGGAGTTAGAGGGAGGGTTATTCGTCTTGAGAGATCAAGTTGATCTTTCAAGCATGAACGACCCTAACCCCAGCCCTCTCCCGATCCGGGAGAGGGGGTAAGCTCGGCACCTGGTGACCTCGCGCATGAACGGTCAGATCCCTCGGCTTCGCTCGGGATGACAAAGTGGGCGATGGCCGACAGTGGAAAGCTGCTGCCAAACCAATACCCTTCACACCTGCGCCTATAATCCCGCCGCAGGCCCAACTCGTCGCGTCCACGCCCCCCGGAGGCTCTCGCCAAATGAAGATCACCGAAGTCACCACGACCATGCTCCGCAACCCGGAAGGGTTCGTCATCCAGGACGCCACCATCCCGCCACTCAAACCCGGAGCCAAAGGCTCTGCCGGACTCTGGGTCCACATCAAGACCGACGAAGGAATAGAAGGCCTCGGCGTCGGCACAGGCAATCCATCCATTCGGGCTGTCATCGAGCACAACCTCAAGGACCTGCTCATCGGCCAGGACCCTTTCAACATCGAAAAGCTCTGGAACGACATGTTCTGGCGCGTGCGCGGCTACGGTCGGAAAGGCGTGGCGTTCCAGGCGCTGTCCGCGATGGACATCGGGCTCTGGGATCTGAAAGCCAAGGCGCTCGGCCTTCCGCTCTACCGCCTGCTCAATCCCTGCTTCGAACGAGTGCCTGTCTACGGCTCCGGCGGCTGGACGAACTACGACGAGAAAGAGCTCGTCGCCGAGCAGACCGGATACGTCAACCGCGGCATCCCGCGTGTGAAGATGAAGGTCGGCAAGGATTTCGGCCAGTCTGAGAAAGAGGACATCGCTCGGCTCTCTGCGGTGCGCAAGGCGGTTGGCGATGATGTCGAGATCTACGTCGATGCCAACAACGGCTACTACGCCAAGCAGGCGATTCGCATGTCCCGCATCTTCGAAGACTTCGACGTCAAGTGGTTCGAGGAGCCGGTTCTCGCAGACGATATCGAGGGATTGGCAACGATCTCCCGCGCTACGAACATTCCCGTCGCGACAGGCGAGCACGAGTACACCAAGTACGGCTTCAAAGACCTGATAGCTCGCGGCGCTGCCGACATCGTCCAGCCGGACATTGGCCGGGTTGGAGGCGTGACGGAGTGGATGAAAGCGGCCTACCTCGCCCACGCGTTCAACCTGCCGGTCGCTCCTCACGCGGTCCAGCTTGTGCACCTGCACTGTGCGATGGCCACGCCTAACCTCAAGGTCGTCGAGTACCTTGGCTCTGTCGAGAAGAACGATGACTTCTTCTACACCGAGTACCCGAAGCCAGTCGACGGCATGTGGCAGCCCAATCCGGACAAACCTGGACTTGGTCTTGAGCTGAACCCGAAGGTGGTTGCGGAGCACAGCATTGACTGATCCGCTCACTCAACCACCGGTTTTTCGTGCAGAATTGCGCCCGGCAAACACATCAAGTCACAGGCGGCACATCAAATGGCAGTTGGACCACGGCTTCAAGGCAAGACAGGCATCGTTACTGGCGGCGCTTCCGGCATCGGTGAGGCGTGCTGCAGGCTCTTCACCGAGCACGGCGCAAAGGTCGTCATCGGCGACATCGACGAGGAGAAGGGCAGGGCGCTGGAGGCCGAGCTGGGCGATTCAGCGATCTATCGGAAACTCGACGCCACCAGCGAATCCAACTGGAACGAGGTGGTCGACGAAGTGATGAGCCTCTGGGGCCGGCTCGACATCGTTGTCAACAACGCAGGCATGTCTGGCGCTAAAGGACGGCCGCCTGTCGAGGACACGATCGTTGAGAACTGGGACACTGTCTTCGCAGTCAACTCGACGGGCGTCATGCTGGGAACCAAGACCGCTGTGCCCGCGATGCGCAAGAACGGCGGCGGCTCTGTGATCAACGTCTCCTCGATCTTTGGCATCGTCGGCAGCCCTGCTGGCGCTGCATACCACGCCTCCAAGGGCGCGGCGCGCACATTCTCCAAGGCTGCCGCGGTTCAGCTTGCGAAGTACAACATCAGGGTCAACTCGGTTCATCCCGGTTTCACCGACACGCCGATGACGACCGACATCCACTCCGATCCTGCGATTCACAAGTACCGCGTGGACATGACGCCGCTTGGACGCCTGGGCAAGCCCAACGACATCGCCTACGGCGTGCTTTACCTCGCATCTGACGAAGCCGGGTGGGTGACGGGAACTGAGCTCGTGATAGACGGCGGCGAGATCGCCTGGTAGCTCTTGCGCCCGGAACAGACGCGAAGAGCCCCGCCATCTGGCGGGGCTCTTCAGTCATCTTGAGTCAGTCCAGCAACTACGCGGTTCGCGTCATCTGCTGAACGTGCTTGAGGTAGTCAGGCTGGTCATCCGCTGCCTTCTTCGACTCAGTCTGATCTTCCTGCTGCTGTTGCTGCTGTGCAGCCGGGCGCTGGCCCTCCTTCAACCTGCCGGTGTCAGAGAGGTACGCCAGAACGGCCTGCACAGCAGCAACAGCAGCAGGAAGATCAGACTGAGTCGAAGAAGGCAGCGGATGACCAGCCTGACTACCTCAAGCACGTTC
>JANQIZ010000247.1 GCA_028281895.1 Dehalococcoidia bacterium | reverse complement strand
CTCGTAGCGCAGCCGCAGGTGCTATTTCTCGATGAGCCAACTACAGGCCTTGACCCGCGCAGCCGCAACGATCTCTGGGATGTGATCAGAGATCTTGTCCAGGGCGGGTCAAGGCCTGTAGTTGGCTCATCGAGAAATAGCACCTGCGGCTGCGCTACGAGGCTCGCCCCCAGGTCCAATCTGCGCCGCATGCCTCCGGAGTAGGTCTTCACAGCCCGATCGCCAGACTCCACAAGATCGAACTGCTCAAGCAGCTCACTCGCGCGTTTGCGGGACTCGTCTTTACTCAAGTGGTAAAGGCGGGCGACGAGGTAAAGGTTCTCGCGGCCCGTGAGGTTTTCGTCTACCGCTGCGCTCTGCCCTGCCAGTCCTATGACCGAGCGAACCTGCCGCGTCTCACGCACCACGTCGTACCCGGCGACAGTCGCCGGTCCCGAGCTCGGGTTGATGAGAGCGGAGAGGAACGTGACGAGGGTCGTCTTGCCCGCGCCGTTCGGGCCGAGCAGGCCGAGAACGGTTCCCTGTTCGACATCGAGCGAGACCCCGCGGAGCGCTTCAACGCTGCCGTAGTTCTTGGAGACGTCGCGAACCTGAATGGTCGGGCCGGTCGTTGTCATGTTTCTGGCCTGGCTGTCTCGCACTTGGCGATGGGTGGCTGCCGTGTAGGTTCGAACTGGTTGTTGGAACACGGCGCGAAGAAAAAGTATACGTAGTCCGACCATGAACCGTCGGTGAATGTGTCACTGATTCTCGTGTTTCAGTTGCGGCAGTTCCGCTCATTCACACCGGCCGATGTGGATAGACATGGTCCTTGGGAGTAGTCTGACAGCGGCCCGCCACGGGAACGCACGACGCCCGCGCTACAGCCACTCCACCCCCAGCCTGTCGGGCAGCCTGCCCGCTGAGATCGACTTGCCAAGCCTCACAGCCACCCGGCAACGCACAAAGCGCATCTACTACGGCTGGTGGGTCTCGATCACCGGCGCTTTCAACATGGTGATCAGCTCTGGCCCCACGTTCCAGGCCAGCAGCGTCCTGTTCCGTGCCATCGAAGACGAGTTTGGCTGGTCTCGCGCTGCCATAACAGGCGTCGCATCCTTCGGTAGGTTTGGTGGAGCGATGCTCGGGCCAGTAGAAGGGTGGCTCACAGACAAGTTCGGCTCCGCCCGCATGATCCTGATCGGGTTCACGATGGGCGGAGCGGGCTTGATCTTCTTTGCGCGCGTCGAGTCTGTGATCACCTACTACGCCGCCTTCTTCATCCTGTCGCTCGGATTCAGCACCGGTGGGTTCACTCCCTCGATGGCGACGGTGAATGCATGGATGCCGCACCGCCGCGCAACTGCGATGTCGTTTGTTATCGCGGGAAGCAGCGCGGGTGGATTCCTTGTTCCTGCCATCGTGTGGGGCATCCAAGAATTCGGCTGGCGCGACACAGTTACGGTGATCGGTATCGTGACGCTGGTCTCAGGACCGATATTCGCCAGGATCATGTCGAAACGACTCCCCGATCCTGAGGTGATGAGCAGGCTGGTGCGGCGCTCCACACGAAAACGGCGAAAGTCGGCCCGCGCCACTGGCCTTGGGCACGACTTCACACCATCAGAAGCGCTGCGGACTCGCGCCTTCTGGGGCATCTCGATAACCCACATGCTGACCAACTTCTCAGTGGGAGCGCTCAGTGCGCATCTCTTCTTCCAGTTAACTGGCGATAACGGTGTGGGTCTCAGCGACCAGGTAGCCGGCACTATCGTGGTGATGCAAGTGGCGATCTCATTCGCCTTCCAGCTGATTGGCGGATTCGTCGGCGATCAGGTTGAGAAGCGTTACGCGGTGACGCTGCTCGCGCTGGTCCAGGGATTCGGACTGGCGGTGCTGGCGATTGCCGATAACTACGCGATGGCGGCGCTGTTCGCTGTGCTCTGGGGCATCGGCTTCGGAGGGAGGACGCCGATCCTGCACGCTATGCGAGGCGACTACTTCGGCAGGAAGCACTTCGGCACGATTCTCGGAATGTCCGCTTTCCCGATGGCGCTTGGAATGACGATATCGCCACTGGTTGTTGGCTGGATTCACGACATTCAGGACACATACGAGCAGGTGCTGTTCGTGCTTGCGGGCGCTGCGGTTGCGGCCTCCATCACCATCCTGCTTGCCACTAAGCCCGATCCCCCCACAGGCGTTAACCGGAGGCGTTACGGGCTCCGAACTGCCCGGCAGAGCAACGAAGAGACATAGATCGGTGCATGTTCTGGAGCATCTGCGAGCCGCAGGGCGTTCTGCAACGCTCACAGGACAGGCGCATCTAAGGATTTGAGGCGCCTTCCGGAAGAGCGAACCGTCCCTCCGCACTGCCGGTTGGCGCCGCGTCATATTACCTATTGAGAGGTTCTCCTTGGCCGGATCCGCTGACAAATCCGAAAAACACAAAGCGAAGGATGAATCGGAAGAGCGCAATCGCCCATGGGCGAACAGCGTCCTGTGGTCGGCGATAGCCATGGCGATACTGCTGGCGGTCGCTGTAGGCCTGAACTTAGCGATCGGACGAGTGATCCACTGGGAGATCGTGACTGGCCTGGGCG